>NZ_NHNZ01000182.1:0-1485 GCF_002727095.1 Halorubrum sp. C191
ACCGTGACCGTACCAGATGTGACGCGACGGTGGGGGTGGGAAGGCGACAACAGCGAGACAGCGATACTACGGGAGCGGCGAAGCGACGGGGACGGCGAAGGAAATGACGACATCGCGGACCTCAAAGACGAGTTCGAAGAAGTCGAAGAGCTCGTCGGTGTGATCAACGACATCGCCGAGCAGACGAACATGCTCGCGTTGAACGCAAACGTCGAGGCGGCGCGGAGCAACAGCGACGGCTTCGCGGTCGTCGCCGACAAGGTGAAGAATCTCGCGAATCGCTCCCAGGAGCAAGCTGACGGGATCGAAGGCATTGTCGCGAGGATCAAGGAGAAGGCTTCCAAAACCACCGCCGAAGTGGACGCAGCCAACGACGAGATACAGTCTGCGAGAGACGACATCCAAGCCGTCCTCGAGAACCAGAAGCAAATTCTCACCGCAGTTGAGCAGACCGAGAGTGGGATCAGCGAGATTGCCGCTGCGACAGACGAACAGGCGAGCGTGGCCGAAGAGATATCGAGTGCCGTCAACGACGTCTCCGAGCGGGCCACCGTCGTGAGCGAGGAGATCGCAGAGATCGCGGCCGAAAACGAAAGCCAGACAGAGATGGTCTCCCGACTGGCTCGGCAGGTTGAACAGATTGACCGTGAACTGGCGAGTGTGATGAATCGGTCAGTTTGAGCGGTCCGCGCCCCACAGACAGAACAACACACCCACCCCACGTTTCCGCTGTAGATCTCCAGAATATCGATACTTCAGGCCGTCCCCTGTAGTCGTCTTTTTTGACATCTCCCTCTGTCTTCAGGCGGAAGAACCCCGACCACGGTTGGGATCTATGACATCGCGCGCAATGGCTACTCACGACCTGCGGTCACGCTGCTGTCCCAGAACAATACTTTCGCCCCGCTCGCCCGAAATATAAGTCACAGCGCCTCAAATTTTGAGGAGAGGGAGTACCGCTGGGCCGGTTTCAACAGCCGGATTAGCTCTAAAACAGTGTCACACGCTCCCTCTCCCCCTCGAAGTAGCCCGCGAACTCGTGAGAATGACACCTGATGACCCAGAGACAATCCGTGGCGACTGCTCGTTCTGCGGCGAGACAGTCACGGGTCGGCACGCAATCATCCACTATGAGACCACTGGCGGCGATCCGGGCATGTGGGCCGAATGTCCAAGCTGTGGCGAGATCGTTGACCCCACCCATGCTCAGTAAACAGTTCATCCAGCAGATCGTCAGGCTCGAGCCGTCATCGACAACGCACCACGAGTGCCGTCACTGTGGGTACAGTGTGGAGCAGGATGTCGATGAATGTCCACGGTGTGGCTCTCACGAAATTGCGGCCTACGATCTTGAGTAATTGCTGAAGTGGTCACGGTTGGTAGAGAAGGTTCAACTCCTTATGTAGCACCCGAACGCTAACATGGCACCGGTTGTTACATAAGGTATGGAGCAGCCGTCACCACCTATACTCAACGTCGAAAGTT
>NZ_NHNZ01000020.1:0-1732 GCF_002727095.1 Halorubrum sp. C191
CCGCAGGTATTCTCCTTGATCTATATAACAGCCCAACGAGGAAGACGGTCACCGAAGAGGTGCCTCCGGACCCGACCACCGTCGAGATGTTCCATACCTGTTGTTTTCCTACCGTATTGTTAGTTGTTGGCCGGGTAAGCACTCTTCAGTGACCAGCTGTTTCAGACGGTAATATGTCTAAAAAAGAGATTTCAGCATCTTCAGGTCCAATTTCACCTCGATAACGGGGTCTTCATTTCGAAGGCGGTGTACGTCGAGCTACCCATGCTAGTTTGAGTTTCCGAGTTTGTTAATGAAGTCGGAAGCTCAAATGGCTAAGCGGCGCAATTAGCGCTACGAGCTACTTAAATAGATGAGCGAATCGGCGGATTCGGAAACTCAAAGCGAGCAACCCGTGTCTGGCTTACGCCCGAGCAGGTGGTTTCACACAGTCGAAATAGCATTACTGTGTCTTAGCAACGATTGATACTGTGGCATCCCCTCTGGGAAGATTGGGTTTCGGGAGCGGTGTGGGGTCGCCGCCCCCTATCCAGTAATGAGATGGCCCGTAGCGTCGATCGGACCGTGGTGGCGAACCTCGAGCGGTTTGTGTTCAGTGTTGGACTTCTGCCCAACGCTTATAGCGTTGGCCGGTGTCCCAACAGATGAGAGATGGCCCGGAAACCGCTGTTCCAGTACACCCACATCGAGGCCGGTCTCGTCGAGAACGTCGTGCTTCGGCCGACCGACGACACCGAGACGTACCCCTCGGGCTGGAAGTACACGCTCCATCTGGGCACTCTCGACGACCTCACGCTCGTCCGATACGACAACTCCCACGAGGACACGAAGGGCCACGAACACCACACCGCAGCCGGTGACCTCGACGACGTCGAGTTCCCCGGAATGGAGGACCGGCTTGTCGAGTTCTGGGCGAGCGCGGACGAGTACTGGGACGCCGTCGGCGGCGATCCGCCCCGGCCGCACTGATCGAACACCACCCGACACACCCCGACCATGACCACACTCCACATCACCGTCGATGACCGAGAACAGCTCCGTCAGGACGCGCTCCAGTTCGTCCAAGACGTCGAGGCCGACAATCTCGACGATCAGGATGGAACAGCAACGCTCCAGTTCGGCACCTACGACGACTTCGTCGACAGTCTCACGCCGCTGCGCCTCGAGCTCGTTCGGGCGATCGCGGAAGAGGTGCCCGAGAGCATGCGCGAGGCAGCGCGTCTCGTCGAGCGTGACGTGTCCGACGTCCACTCGGACCTGAAGCAGCTGGAAGTACTGGGGATCCTCACGCTCGAAGAGGGCGGGCCCAGCGGTGCGATTCAACCCGTCGTTCCGTTCGACCGCATCGAGGTCCACATCGACTACCCGCTCATCGATAGCGGAGATGCCGATGGTACACCCGCGAGCGCGTAGTCACCACCCACCGCTCTCGGAGTGTTGTAAGGTTCTCTCAGAGTAGGCTGTACTGAGCGATCCGGCCTACTCGAATTGGGAGATGATTCCGTGTGAGATACGCGCTCTGTATTCAGCACGGCGTCAGCGAACTATCAGCGACCACGGATTTCAATAAAGCCGTCTCTGGGTGTGTTAGAATCCACCGTTATCCCAGTGAAGTACCGCGTGTCACCACCCTCTGAATTTCTGTCTTGAGAAATGCTTGGATAGTGTTATTATCCAGCCATTATTGTATTCGTTCATGAACAGTGAAGCAAGCATCCACGTGCTTCATGTC
>NZ_NHNZ01000020.1:1776-1998 GCF_002727095.1 Halorubrum sp. C191
ACTGACTATCTCCAAAAAAAGCGTGTAGCTGACCAGTATACTGTATTGGCGAACCGACTGCGAAACGCCGTCGAACGATATCGTGCGGAAAAAGAGCGCAAACGGCAGCGCAAAGCCATTGAAACGGCGCAAGAAGGCATTAGCATCCTTAATGAGGACGGTGAGTATATCTACGTCAATCAGGCCTACGCAGACATCTACGGATATGACCCCGACGAGATG
>NZ_NHNZ01000219.1:0-12898 GCF_002727095.1 Halorubrum sp. C191
TACTACTACGGCTGCGGCTGTACGATCGTCTCGACCGGGCAAAAGATCCCGGTTGCAGCGGAGTTCACAGAGAGTAAACAAGCGCCAGAGGAGACGGCGATGCGCGTCACGCGTGACGCGCTCGCCGTCGCCAAGCCGATTTGGATGGTTGGTGACAGCGCCTACGACACGCTCGACTGGCACGACCACCTGCTGACCGCAGGGGTCGTGCCAGTCGCTCCGTACAACGCGCGAAACACCGATGACCCGAAAGACATCGAGTACAGGGTCGAAGACCGCATCGAACAACACAGCAAGGACATCCAGCTGAAGCAGTCCACGCTGGATGAGACGTACAACCGCCGTACTGGAGTCGAACGAACCAACGAATCAGTGAAGGACTGCGGCCTCGGGCGAACGCATACCCGAGGCCACGTCCACGCACGAGCTCAGGTGTTTCTTGCCCTGTGCCTTCGTCTCGTCGTCGCAATCACCAACTACGAACGCGGAGACAATCCGGGAAGTACGATCATCACGGTGTGAGAAGAGTTCTATGACACCCTCAAGATTTCCTAGGCTACAGCCTGAAGCGACGCATTGGCCTCTGCCACGTTAATGGGCTTGTTCGATCCGACGTGTGAGCCCGTGTGGACACTTCGTTGAAGCCCGCAGTCACCTAGTCATGGCCGAATCCACATCGAGTCTGACAAGACTCTGTCGAGATATGAACTAGGAACGCTCTTTCCAGAGCTCCTCCAAGTTCTCGGTAAATCGAATATGCTCTCGTTCCACCCGCTTGAAGCCGGTATCCTCCCACTTGATCGGTTGGGGGTCCTTCCCGCGGAGACCGCCGTTGTAGTGGATGGCTTCCTCCTGTGGTTCGGTGTAAGCCAGGCCTTTCTCTTCGAGGCTTTCAAGAACTTCACCTAGTGTGAAGTCTCGGGGAAACCCTAGGAAGGGGGCAGCAGGCGTTCCTTCTTCGATCATGAAGGTAAAGGTATCTTGGTCTAATGCAACCCCCCCAACCTCCAGAACAAGCTCGATGAAGGCCTCTTCTGACTCGGTAAGTTCGGGGTGTGTCACGATGCGAAACGCTCTGTATCGGCCTGCTGGTGGGTGATGAACAGTAGCAAGTCCGCTGTCGTGAGTGCGATGATACTGTCCATGGAGTCCGTTGATCAGGGGTATTTGGAGCCGTTCAGGACGAAACTCGGTCGTCGTCTGTTTCGTTGAGTCGATCTAGGACTGCGTCGTCAAGAGTTTTTTCTAAGACCGACGAACCCTCTAAGAGCCGCCTCATCGTACTGGCCAGACGGTCGTCGAGCTGCTGTCGCCCGGATGGAAACGCGTCAGCTGCCGTCTCCAAACACTGACGGCGGAGGCTGGGCTCTTTGACTCCCAGTGTGCCCAGCAGCATCGCGGCTGTCCGAGCCCGCAGCCCACGTGGTTTGGCAAGCTCCCGTCTCGCCCACCGGTACAGCCAGTCGTCAGTCAAGTTACCGATCGGTGCGTGCTTAGCCAGGGCCTCGACGGTACTTCCCCGGACCCAGCCACTCGGGTCGGCTGTCCGACCCAAGAGATGAGCAGTCAGTTCGTCGGATGGACAGTGCCCTAATCCGGTCAGCTGTGAGAGCGCCTCGACGGCTGCAACCCGGACTTCTGAGTCTCTAGCACTAAGGGCCTCGACAACGGTGTCGACGTACCGTGGCCGTTCGGTAGTGGTACCCACCACGGTGCCATCGGCTGCCCTCGCCAGAAGCGGAATCACAGCGACTCGTCTGGCAGCCAATGCCGGGGACTGGTCGTACTTAGCGCCGAGCCACTCATTCACGATCTCCGTAAGTACCTTCTGAGACAATGACTCTAAGAGGCCTAGGCCGATGTCCTGGACTGCGTCGTCGGAGGCGTTCTGAAGGAACGACTTGACGCCTTCGGCGGTAAGGACGTCCGCGGTCTCAAGCGGGCCCGGTGGATCAAGGATCCCACGATGTGCCCGGAGACCTCCGTGAGCAGCGAGCGAGACTGCGATCTTGTAGACGCTGAGACGGTTAACGGGTGGAGTGGCTTCGGGTGTGACTGGGCTGACGGTTCGACCGTCGTCTCTCGACGGGATGCCGGCGAAGGAGTCACTCGTCAACACCATATCAAGATAGCCGCTGAGGTCGTCGGCAAGAGAGCCGTGCTCGGCGACCAAACGGTCAAATGCGGCCAATAGGTGGTAAGCCACAAGAGCATCACCCTCGCCATCGGCCAAGCGTCCCACACCGTCAGCAATCGTCTCGCGGAGGATGTCAGGTGAGTTCCGTGCAAGCGTTATGAGTGCTTGGCCCGCAGCGTGGCGTTCCGAGTAGGGCTCATTACTCACCAGACGATCGAGCAAGACAGGAGCGATTCGCATCGGTGCGGGCCACTCATCAGGATCCGTGGCCACGAGGACCTGAATGAGAACGCCTCTGGTGGCTTCATCCGTAACGAGTCGGTCAGCAAGGAAGCTCGGGTCCGGCTTCGTCATCCCTGCCCACGTGGCATGTAGCAGAATGCGAGCAGCGGTTTGCCTGACAATCCGCCACCGGTCCGTTAGATGATCCATGACTGTCGATCCGATCGTCGCCCAGTCGACGGCCCTTCGATCAATCCCACGCTGGATCGCTTCAAGACCAGCAAGCGTGTCCTCCGGATCACCGTGTCTCACTGCTTTGACGATCTTGTCCTGTCGCTCGATTGAATCGCCTTGGCCAAGTGCCTCTGTCCCACCAAAAATCGAGGATTCGTTGCGTTCGACATCAGTATCAGGTGGCTGTAATCGATATGCTGATCTCACCTCCAAGTCCGCCGAAGCGGGAGTCCGACTATCTGTTTCTCGGAGCTTGGTAGCTAGATCTCTAACCTCAGTGTCCGGGTGTGCCATGAGCGCCGAAAGTGCCGATTGATATCCAACAGCTGGTTGATATCCGCCTGTGAGATAACCATCGTCTGGCTCCTCGGAAGCTAGGCACCGCAGTGCCAACCGGAGAGTGTCACCGGTCAAGAACCAGAGTACACGTTCTTGATGGATTACCGAGACCAGGCTAGAGCTATTCGCCATTTGGGGTGGGGCCAGCACCGACCCCACCCCGGCCCTTGCTGCGGGATCCGACGTGACCGTCACGCGTTGAAGCATTCTGTCGAGGGCAGGCTGTTGGACTCTGGGAGCCACACTGAGCCGTTCGAGAGCATCGAAGAGCGCACCTGGTTTGCGAGTGACCAACGGCTCGGTAACCGGCGACGGAAGCGATCCGGTGGCTGCACAGAGGACTCCTAGGGCAGTCCCGAACGTATCGAGGTCACCGCGTACACGAAGCGTTCGGAGCCGCTCGATAGCCTGGCTTCGAGTTGATTCACTAGGAGAGAGGATCAGGAGTGTCACCGCCAGCCAGGTCTCGACAGCTGGATCGTCGTTTACCGACTCCAGCATGGTAGCAAGTTCTTCAACCTCCGAGAGGTCTCGTGGTGGTGCGGCCAGGAATGCCGTGGCAACGAGCCGCGCCACGATCTCACTTTGCTCGTCGTCGACTGTCTGGAGGGTTTCAAGCAACTTCGTCCGGGCGCACTCGGCAATCCGTGGGTGGCCAAGCAAGATTGCCTCGAGTGCCTGGGTAGCAGCCGCATCAGTCCAATAGGGTGTCTCTTCGTCGATGATGTCGATCGTCGCACTTTCGACGATGCCTACAAACACTGACGGGTTGATAGTCTCAAACGACGGGACGACATCCAAGCTCTCTTGGCGAAGGTCTTCGACGCCGAACGTCTCGGGCGAGCAGTAAGCTGTCTCCAGAATTTCACTGACAGACACCGAGGCTTGGCGGAGCGAGGACTCGGCAGTAGCGATAATGTCGAACAGTTGCTCGTGATCAGAGTCCGCGGTCTCCAGGCACACCACGATGGCTTTGGCCAGGCGCTCATCCGTACGGTCGGACTGATCCAGCAGTCGGGCAGCAAACCCGAGCAGATCAATGAAGGCGTCTCTGTCGACTGACCAGTTTTCGTCGGCCTCGCGCACCACGTCCAGACTATCATCGGACTCGACCAGAGCCTTGGCAGCACCTATCCGGTCGGCTCGACTGAGCAACCCATCTGTGGCGAGTTCCATAGCCCCTAGTGGAAGGGTGTCCACATCGATCGTCTTCAGGATGTCCGCAATCGCGTCACGTACTCCTCCAGAACCAGTCAGGTAGCGACCAAGCAGCGTGCCCCAGACATTGATGGCGCTGAAGGACTCGGACTCAGTGGATTGTTCTCGCTCGAGGAGTTCGGACAGCAGTGTTCTTAGGGCTGCGATGGCCCGCCGACAGACAAGTTCCTCGTCGCCCCCAACAAGCTGCCTGAGCCAGGTGAACGCTCGAGACAGGAACGTAGTAGGGGCGCCGGGAATCGAGCGCTGTATCAACGAGGCGGCAGCCCCCCTGTCGAGCGAGGACTCAGCGGTTACGAGTGCCTGAATCACGTCGATATGTGACCGAAGCCAGGCCGGTGACTCACGGCCCAAGATGATCGCCGCGTCTTGGGCTGCCCTAGCGACAGCCGGATCCTCGCCCTGGAGTGCGTCGACGATCACTCCCCTGTGTGGGGCGATGATCTCAGGTGCGACTTGGCCTTGTGCAGTCGCATCCTCGTTGACCAGTCTCTTTGTTAGGGCCGGCCGATTACCCAAGAAAAGATCGTCGGTATCGTCGAAATCCAAGGCGTGGCGACGGAATGCCTCAGACGGTCGCCCACCGATAGTGGCGAGCGTACAGAATGCGTGCGCCCTGCTCTTCGGCTGCCCCTCATCGGCCACCGAAGCGACAACCGAGATAGCCCCCGATGGCAATGCATTCGGACGGATTCGCCCGATCGTGGACAGCCGGTCCAGTGCCTGACGTTGATCCTCACCGGACTCGTCTTCGATCGTCCAGACTGCACCCGCAATAGTCGGCCGAACTATCGCCGGCTCGACGTCCCAGCACCTAGCGAAAACCCACAGGCAACGGCGTTCAACCACCGACCCAGTTCCGGCCAGCTCTAACAACATGGGTACAGCACCTTGGAACAGCCCAGGGGCTTTCTCCACGGCGGCGACAAGCACCGTCGTGGCTGCGACTTGGCGTCGATCGATGCTGTCGTCGTCGATCAGACTGCTGGAGTCATCGTACTTGTCTGTCTCAGCGAGGACATCGAACAGGGGTTGTATACAGTCAGCGAGCGCTCGCGGACGTTCGCGCGCGATCGGTAGAAGGAGTTCGATCTCACGGGTCGTCAGTGGCGGACCAGATTCCAACGCGTCCCGAAGTTTGGCACCAACACTGTCGGCCTGGTCGGGTTCCTCCAAGGCCGCCTCGACAGCCACCTCTAGCGCACGAGTTCTGACCAGGCTAGGCTCACTACATACGTCTGGTAACACCGCATTGAGGACGGTTTCCGGTGGGGCACTCGATGAACGAAGAGCGATGGACAGGCGTTCGATGTCCGCGCGTCGCACGCCACTAGTGTGACAACCACACCGTGAAATGCTTTCCCCAGGCCTGCGTAGGGTTCTCGGATCAGACCAGAAGAAGATATTTACCCACTCACGATTTGATCAGATTACACTTCCACTTCCATCGATACCGTTCTGTATCGTCGATCCACCTAGCACTCACCCCGTCTCATCCCCGATGGCACCTGAGAACACCCACGACCCGACTGTAGACGGCAAGACGCCGACTCACACTGTTGGCGAACCCACAGACGAGACCGTCGGTGAACTCCCGGTGATGACTGACACCGGCCATCCGATGGTTCCGACCCTCGCACAGGACACCTATCACCAGCGGACCATCGCAGGCGATCGGACTGATGTCGAGATCGTCACGAAAGCGCTCTCGCTCGGGATGAATGTCGTCCTCAAGGGACCGCCAGGCGTCGGAAAGAGCTATCTAGCGAAGTACCTTTGTGCCCGGACCAACCGTCCGCTCTTTCGCATCACGCTCTCTGAGACAACCTACCGAGAGGACCTCCTAGGACACCTCCATCTGCTCAGTTCCGATACGGGAACCACCGAAACCCAATGGATCGACGGCCCGTTGACTCGTGCTGTCCGAGAGGGTGGGATCCTTCTCCTCGACGAGATCAATGCTGCTGACGCGAACACCGTTGCCGCGCTCAACGCTGTGATGGAAGGTAAAGAAACCCGGACTCTTACCATTCCACAGACCGGTGAGACCATCACGCCTCACGAGGAGTTTCGGGTCATTGCAACGGCCAACCCTGGCTATCAGGGCACCTACGAACTCAACGACGCCTTCGAGGACCGATTCCGTCACGTAAAGCTGGCCTATCTGCCGAAGGATGTCGAAACGGCACTAGTGCTCTCCCGAACGGAATTGGGGCCCGAACGAAGAGAAGAGATTGAGTCTTTGGTCGGGCTGGCAGCTCGTCTGCGGGAAGCCTACATGGACGGCGAACTCTCAACACCAGTGACGACCAGGGAGTTGGTCCGAATCGCACGATTTATCGAAGACGATTTTATGGACATGCGAACCGCTGCCGAGAGCGAACTCGTCGCCAGGGTCTCGGAATATGACGAATCGCTCGTTGAAACGTACATCCAGAAACGCCTCTGATCGACTCGTGGAGATCACACCGAACACACCGGATGTCGATCTCGCTGCGCTGTCGACCAGCCGCCGGGCCTCCGAAGCTCGTCGGGACACTCTAGAACGCCTAGCAAGCCTCTGTACGCCTCGGGATGTCTCCGTGTCGGTCACTTTCAGCGAGGATGGTGCCACCTGTTCGCCGGACGAGGACCGACCTGGCGAGTCATACGTCGTCCAAATCCCGACGAAAGCGTACGATCAGCCTGGGACGGATCTCCCAGAAATCGTTTGGAACAAGCGGGTGCAGGTTGGACTACTGTTCCACGAATTAGGGCACGTTCTGTACTCCGATTTTGAACGGTTTCAGGAGCGACTCAAAGCAATTCGTCCCGAGTGGCGCGGCGCGTTCAAGACAATCTATAATGCGGCCGAGGATGGGGTCGTTGAGACACAGATTGCCAACGAGTTCCGGGTTACTGAGGACCTGACCCTGCTCAACGAGGCTTTTACCCAGTTAGCTGACGACCGCCACCACCGGTACACCGAACTGTTCGGCTTGGGTCCGGATGCGTCCGAAGGACGTGATTCTCTGCGGGACCACCGCGAGAAGCACGATGAGCAAGAGCGATCGCTCCGTGCGAAGTATTCCATCTTGGACGGGGTTCGTGTTGGTCTCATCGACAACGGATTCACTAAGCACGACCGCTTCGCGACGCTGCTTGACGAGACCGATGAGACTCGCACTATCCGTGACAGACGAGGAGACGTCCTTCGCGACCTCGCACCCGCCCTCGAACGATACATGGCGGACATGCTTTCAGAGCCAGATCCTACTGCCCGTGTCGAGTTGGCCTGGCAGTTCTTCGAGCACGTCCGCGACCGCCTAGCGCCCTTGCCAGTCCTCCAGGCACGAGCAACTGACGTGCTTGTTGTTCGCCCGGAGGAAGTTGAGGAGGGTAGCCTCGGCGGCGGCAAACGGGCAGACCAATTACCGAACGCCGAAGCAGCTGATGCGTACGTCAAAACGGACGTGGGTGCCAGCAACGGAAACAATCCGAGTGACGATGACTGCGATGAGACAGCCACAGATCCCGACGCAGTTGGGGGTGCCAGCTCCGGCGAGGATCGCTCGCACCTACCACCCGGCTGGGTCGCCCAGCGAGAACTACAGCGACACGCTCAGCGAGCCGGCCAGGGACGAACAGTTCGAGGGAGCCCATCCGAGAGTCCGTTGGAGGCCAACGCGAACGACCTCCGCGAACTCACTCGCACGACATCCGGGATCGAGCGCATCGGTATCGCAGAGGCCACCGGAGATGACTCCAGCCGCCACATCTGGGATACTGCAGTCAGGCAGGCCAGGCAACTCAAAGCCGACCTAGCGACCCAGTTACACCGTCGCCGCCGAACTAGTTACGACGGTGGGCATCGGTCCGGCCGGCTGGACGGTAGCCGTGTGGCCCGGGCTGTTCAAGGCGATCAACGAGTGTTCCAACGACGCACTTCTGGGAACGATCGGGATTACTCCTGTGTCCTGGTTCTGGATCGCTCAGGATCGATGCAGGGAGATCAGATCACGGCCGCCGAGCGAGCGGTCGCACAGTTACTTGCGGCCTTTGATGCCGTTGATGTGGATGTCGGCCTGCTTTCGTTGTTCCAGAGCGTGCCTTACTTGGAAGTGCCGATGGGCGGGGCACCGACCAATCACCTCGATCGATTCCTCCGAGCGGACGCTCAGGGAGGAACCCCACTCGCAGAGACGTTGTCAGCTGCAAGATCGTTGTTAGAGGAAGGCAAAGGCGCGGTTCCACTAGTGTTTGTCATCACCGACGGCAAGCCCGATCGTCCCGAGGCCTATCAGCGCGAGCTCACGGCTTGCTCGTTCCCCGTCTTTGGCGTGTACGTCAGTCCCGATAGAGAATCAACAGAGGAGCACCTGGCCCAGGATCAGGAGGCCGATGCAGAATATTTCGACCAGCTCGTACGAACTGATCGAGAGTCACTCGACATGCGACTTCGAGAGCTCGTTCGGTCGCTGTTTCGGAAGAATTCACGTTCGTAAGCGCGGCGAACTGCTGTGAAAAACGTGGCCATTGGGACATCGAACCCCAGTATTATCCCACTTTTGCAGCGGGTTCTTGGTGTGAAGCCCTGAGAGGTTCCCAGACCGACGACTGGCCACGCCTGGGTGGTAGTCTGCTGCTTCACTTTGTGTGCAGTAGAATGGCGTCAGAGACGTTTGCGCCGGTAAGGTCAGCGTCAGAGACATCGGCTGCGGGGCAGCGAGCGCCCGTGAGATCGGCATCAGAAAGGTCTACACCGACCAGTTTTGTCTGAGTGAGACTTGCGTTTGACAGGTCAACCTCGGTGAGATCAGCTTCGTTGAGGACAGCGCGGTTGAGGTTGGCGTCTGAGAGGTCTGCCTCAACCAGATTGGCATCACGAAGGCTGGCACGAGTGAGAATAGCCTCTGAGAGGTCTGCACCGGCGAGGTTGGCCCCGGCGAGGAGTGACTTAGAAAGATTGGCACCGGCGAGGTCTGCATCTGGATGGATGTCGGCAGGTGATACATCGTCATCATTTGGAATTTGGAAGTCGGAATCGCTCATGTAAGTTTGCGAGAGTTGGGTAGGTTATATTCTTATCGCCGTTTGTTCTGTTGAATTCGCAGACACCGCGGACGTCTGGGCTGAATACACGGCCATCAACCCGTCGATTCCACGGGGCCTGACCAAACTTATAAGTCATTATCGTAGTAATCATTACCTATAGAATGACCTTTCACGATCGAGAGGAGGAGTTGAGCGCACTCACCACCGCGTTTGAGACCCCCGATCACGAGTTCTACGTCGTCTATGGACGAAGACGCGTCGGGAAGACAGAACTTCTCAAAGAGTTCTGTCGAGGTTACCCCCACATATACTTCCTCGCCGCCCAAGAGGCGGAAGAGCGGCAGCGAGAGAAGTTCGTCGAACACGTTGCGGACTATTTTGGCGATCGGGTGCCGCGGATTGACGGATGGGATGACGCGTTCGAGTATCTCGGCGAAAAGGTAGTTGACGAAGATGTCGTCATCGCTATCGACGAATTTCCATATCTCGTCGCGGAGAACGATTCGCTTCCATCGTACCTACAATCATTCGTCGATGAGCAGGTTAGGGGGACGGAGTCAATGCTCATCCTCTGTGGATCGAGCATCAGCACGATGGAGTCCGAAGTATTGGGTCACGAGAGCCCACTGTACGGCCGCCGAACCGGACAACTTGACGTCCAACCGTTCTCATTCCGGGAAGCAAGAGAGGTGATCCAGTACGACACCGAGGACGCGATCCGATCGTACGCGGTCACCGGCGGCACACCGATGTATCTCACGCTGTTCGATTATACTGAAACACTTGCTGAGAACGTCCAATCGAAGATTCTCTCGCCGACATCCGTACTTTACAACGAACCGGAGTTCCTCCTCCGGACCGAACTCCGAAATCCTGCACGATATATGAGTATTCTCGAGTCGATCGCGCTCGGCCACACGACCCCGAACGAGATCTCCGGAGCGACGGGGATCGACTCAGGACCACTCTCCAAATATCTCCGCAAACTCCAGCAACTTCGGCTGATCGACCGAGAGGTTCCTGTGACGGCGTCGGCAAAGAAATCGAAGCGGTCTAAGTACTCCGTCGCGGACGCATTCCTTCGGTTTTGGTTCCGCTATGTTGAGCCGAACCGCTCCAGCATCGAGGAGGCCTCTAAGATCGTGTACGAGAATACGATTGGCCCTGACCTTCCAAACCACGTGGCAGCGACGTTCGAAGACGTTTGTCAAGAAGCGATCTGGAACGGGATTCGACACGGGATGTTCGACCAGTACTCCGAGGTTGGACGCTGGTGGTACGGTGAACATGAGATCGACGTCGTTGGACTCTCACCGACCGATGACAGAATACTCTTCACCGAATGTAAGTGGACAGCTGAACCAGTTGGGATCGGACTCGTAGAGAAGCTTCGCGCAAAAACCAAGCACGTTCGATGGGGCCCAGAATCGCGCGAAGAGCGGTTTGCGTTGTTCTCGAAGAGCGGATTCTCCGATGGCTTGGAACAGGAAGTCGACGACTCGTGGACGTTCGTTGATTTAGAGGATCTAGAGCAGATGCTATCAGCTGGCCGTTGAGATACAGTCCGTTGTGCTCCTTCTGTTCTGGGTACAACTAGTGAGATTCAACTTCGTGGTTCTGTTGAAATCCTCAGCAAGTGATATCCCACGAGGACACGAAAGGCCACGAACACCACACCGCAGCCGGCGACCTCGACGACATCGAGTTCCCGGAGATAGAGGACCGGCTTGTCGAGTTCTGGGCGAGTGCGGACGAGTACTGGGACGCCGTCGGCGGCGAGCCGCCCCGGCCGCACTGATCGAACATCACCCGACACACAACACCCCGACCATGACCACACTTCACATCACCGTCGACGACCGAGAACAGCTCCGTGAGGACGCGCTCCAGTTCGTCCAAGATGTCGAGGCCGACGATCTCGACGAACAGGAGGGAAAGGCAACGCTTCAGTTCGGCACCTACGACGACTTCGTCGACAGTCTCACGCCGCTGCGTCTTGAGCTCATCCGGGTGATCGCAGAAGAGGCGCCCGAGAGTATGCGCGAGGCAGCGCGTCTCGTCGAGCGTGACGTGTCCGACGTCCACTCGGACCTGAAAGCAGCTGGAAGTACTAGGCATCCTCACGCTCGAAGAGGGCGGGCCCAGCGGTGCGATTCAGCCCGCCGTTCCGTTCGACCGTATCGAGGTCCACATCGACTACCCACTTATCGATAGCGGCGACGCCGATGGTACCCTCGCAAGCGCGTAGTCTCCCCCACCGCTCTCGGAGTGTGCTATGGGACTCTCGTGTGATGGTTATCCACGACCAGCAATCACGCTGCTGTCCCGAAACAGTACTTTCACTCCGCTCGCCCGAACTATAAGTCACAGAGTCTCAAATATTGAAGAGAGGGAGCACCGCTGGGCCGGTTTCAACAACCGGATCAGCTCCAAAACAGTGTCACACGCTCCCTCTCCCCCTCGAAGTAGCCCGTGAACTCGTGAGAATGACCCCTGATGACCCAGAGACAGTCCGTGGCGACTGCTCGTTCTGCGGCGAGACAGTCACCGGTCGGCACGCAATCATCCACTATGAGACCACTGACGGTGATCCGGGCGTGTGGGCCGAATGCCCTAGCTGTGGCGAGATCGTTGACCCCACCGATGCTCAGTAAACAGTTCATCCAGCAGATCATCAGACCCGAGTCACCATCGACAACGCACCACGAGTGCCGTCACTGTGGGTACAGTGTGGAGAAGGACGTCGATGAATGTCCACAGTGTGGCTCTCACGAGATTGCGGCCTACGATCTTGAGTAATCGCTGAAGTAGTCACGGTTGGTAGAGAAGGTTCAATACCTTATGTAGCACCTGAACGCTAACATGGCTCCGATTGTTACATAAGGTGTGGAGCAACCGTCACCACCTACCTCGCTCCCGAAGTATCTCGCGGAGGGGCTCCCCAAACAGGATACGGAGACACTCCAAGAGGTACAGAACTATATTGGGGCTCTCATCGAGTATCGCGACCAGTCGGTCGACACTGACGAGCTTCCCGAGGCTGCCGAGCCCGTCGACGAGCCCGATGGCGCAGGACGCGGGACCGTCGTCAAAGAGAAAGTCACCTGTGGCGACGATAGCTGTAAGTGCGCTAGCGGAGATCCCGCGGATATGCACGGCCCGTATCTCTATCGGTACTATCGTGAGAAGGGGACAATGAAATCAGAGTACGTCGGTAAACCAGAAAGTGAGTAGTGGTGTGAGAAGTTTGCCATAACCACCCGTTCGTGCCAACCCGCGGTCCTAGACTTCCCCGCGAAGGGTGTCGTCAACGACGTCAGCGAACGCAACGTTCTCACGCACCTGTTGCATCTCGACGGTGACTCGGTCACCGACACTCGTTTCGGGAACGATCACGACGTAACCGTGCTCAACTTTCGCGATCCCGTCACCTTGGTCACCGAGGTTCTCGATTTCAACGTCTCGCTGTTCACCTTCCTCGACAGGCGGGCCGTCGTACTCGTGTTGCTGACCAGCGTGGTCAGCTGACTGAGTGACCTCAGTCGTGTCGGTGGGTTCGGTATCCGACGTCGATGTCGATATGAGCGCAACACGGTATGTTTCACCCTCAGAGAGTGTCCCGGTGGCTATCTCACGGTCTGGCACAGGTATCTGGTAGGTGCCATCGTCCTCCTCAACAGTCGCAGTATACAGCGTCTGGAGCGTCTCAGAAAT
>NZ_NHNZ01000219.1:12909-13723 GCF_002727095.1 Halorubrum sp. C191
CATTGAAAATTCCGGTATGATAGATCGCCAGCAGTCGCTGCTCATGAACGGTGACGTAATCGATTCCGGCCCGGTCCAAGGCTGTAGAAACGTTAGTCGGCTCAGATAATGAGACAGAGACACTTGGAGACTGCGAGTCGGTCATACCAAGTCATAGGCATATTCTACATATAAAAACCCGACTCGAGCAGGGTTCAGATACACAAACTGGTCAGTTGCCGTGGCTGGTCTGTCGTCTTCCAGCGGGTGCTGTGCGATAGCCCTTTCCCGGGATTAGCTGTGATGGTATCCACCCCTACCCACCAGTTGAACGAGTGTGATAAGATGTCCCGGAGTCAAAGCTAGTGAGCTCGGTAATACGCTGCTCCAGTTCTTCGATTTCAGCTTGGAGCTCGGTTGTGTCTTCGTCGGCTCCAGCCAACTGGTCTTTGAGCCCTTGGAGACGGGTTTCTTTCATCTCGTCGTCGACGTCTGCCTTCCGTACATACTCGCTCTCTTCAATCTCGTAGACATCGGATTCAGAGAGTGACGTTACCTCCAGCGCGTCGTCGAGTTTGCTCATGTCGACGCTCATCACCCGCTCAGGGCCGATCCCTTCTGCTTCCAGTAGCTCAAGGACTGCTTCGTCATCTTTGAGTGTTCGATTTCGACGGACAGCCCGTTGAACGGACCCGTATTGACCACTCACAGGTTGATCGTGATGGAGGCGGTCAAGCAAGACGCCACGGACCTCCTGCCGAAGATCGTTGGCGTTGCGCTGGACGTCGGACAGCAGCGTGTAGAGATTCACGAGCGTCGGCACGTCTAGTTCGGT
>NZ_NHNZ01000171.1:0-2846 GCF_002727095.1 Halorubrum sp. C191
TAGTTCTACATAAGAGCGACTACGGCCCCTCTGAGGTCGAACCCCCACACCCCGTGTGCGATATGAAATCGAGAGGATGGCGGGAGGGGTAGCTCTGGAGAGAAACCACAAAACATCGGAAATCGGCAATTTCACGGTGAAGAAGTCTCAAAGACAGCGATATCAAGATAGGCTATGTACCAAGGAAACCTTTACATAGCCACTCTGTCAACCATAGCCGCAATGGGACTATAGTCGGTTGAAACGAACCAGTATGTTTCGTGATATAACCGAACTCGCCCGTAGCTTTGCTCATTCGTGAGCTGGATGTCTTCGTCGGATTAACGTCTTCTCATGGGCTTTCTCACTAGATATCGACATCCTCGGATGATTCGTCTGTGCCTACCTTCTCGTTAAATTCATATCGCACACGGGGTGTGGGGGTGACTTACCGACGAGATCAGACTCCACTTGAGACACTCAAGAGATATTCTCGACACATCTAGTTGAGACTATGTCCAGTATTTCATCTTGTACACGGGGTACCTCCTCCGAGCTCTTCTGTCTCGCTTCGACATCGATAGTTGTTCGATGACCTGATCGACATTTCATATCGCACACGGGGGGTCACTACGATTAATTGATTTCGCCCGTGGTTACGGTATTACTCCATCTACCCATCGTGAAACCGTCTGTATCGGTAGAATTCAGCAAATTTAATCTCGCACACGGTACCCATATTTATTTATAGTTTCGACCTAACTGCGCAAATATGGCTGACGGCGACGACCAACAGTCCCTCTCACAATCTATCAAAGGTCGCCTCCAAGAGGGCGTTCAGAACTCGGTTTTTCGAGATAAGGGTCTTCTTGACCCGGATGCCGTCATCGACGAGGACCGGATCGTCGGTCGTGATGACCAGCTGGACGATATCATCACCTATCTCCGACCGGCATTACAGGGGAACCGCCCGCCCAATATGCTTCTCTACGGGCCATCGGGGACGGGGAAGTCACTCATCATCAACGCGGTCTGTCAGCAGGTTCTTGAACTCGCGAACGCCCAAGATGACCGTTTTGGCGTTATTAAGATCAACTGCCAGACAATCAAATCGCACGATAGGGCCGTCTACCGTCTTGTAGAAAACGCCGCTAATGAAGCCAACGTCGAAGTCGGTGTCCCGCAGAGTGGCGTCTCGACAGACCAGAAACTCAGCCGATTCTATGAGATCCTGAGCAACAATTTCGACTCGGTCATTATCATCCTGGATGAGATTGACCTCCTGGTGGGACGACAGCGGGACCCGAACGAGGAACCAGCTTACTCAAAGCTGCTTTATCAACTCTCTCGGGCCTCACAACTCGGTGAAATCGAGGGACACGTGTCCGTTGCTGCGCTCACGAACGATCCCCGATTCATGGAGAACCTCGACGGTCGGGCTGAGAGCTCGTTCAATCCGCAAGACGTTGTCTTCTCAGACTATGATGCGGACCAACTACAATCTATTCTACGACGACGTCGCGATGCGTATCGGGACGATGTACTTGAAGATGGTATTATTCCACTTAGCTCAGCGTTTGCGGCACAGGATCATGGCGACGCCCGGAAAGCGATCGATCTATTCCGGAAAGCAGGCGAGATTGCGGACCGAGGGAACGAAGATACGGTTGATGAAGGACACGTTCGCAATGCCCAGAAAGAAGCGGAACGGGATCGGACATTGACCCAAATGCAGGGTCTGTCGACCCAAAAGAAGCTCTCGCTTTACGCTACTGCGATCGTCCCCGTCTACTCACAACGCAACCTGAACGCTGTTCCCAGCACAGTCGCGTACCGTGTGTATCAGTATCTTACTGACTTACTTGATGCCGATACAAAATCGCGCGACTCTTATCTCCGCTATATGAGTGAGGCGGAGACATACAACTTTGTCACATCAGAAAAGCGGGGACGCGGCTACGGGAGTGGCGTTCACAAAGAGTACACGTTCGTTGACGATCCTGGTGTGGTTGCTGAAACCCTTCGAGCAGATATCCGGATCGAGGAAGCAGATGATGAAGGTGATCTTATCAAGTCAGTTGTCAACGCCCAGATAGATGACTTCTTTGAGGGAAAGTAACCTAGAGCAACACAGTCGCTGCTATTTGATTCATTTCGCACACGGGGTGTGGCTCCGCCGGAAGAAATGTTATCTATACTAAGTGTGTCTGACAACCGTACTCACAATTTCATTTCGCACACGGGGTGTCCCCGCTTGACTCGTCAACTGTTTCATCTCTCACACGGGGTCTGCCTCGATCGAGAGTAAAATCATTTCGCACACGGGGGGTGCTAACCAGATACCTCTGAGAATTTCATTTCGCACACGGGGTGTGTAGACCTCAATATCGGGCCAGAAACCCGTTCTACTCGTCAGGATTGACTGGAGACTTATACTTGGATTTGATCTGGTCCCCCTCTCGCCACTGCCAGTAGTAGTAGCGATTGTCGTTGATCTCCTTGATCGTGATCGTCGCTCTGGCCGGGACGTCATCCGGAAGATCGTCTGGTCGCTCTTCAACCTCTTCTTGATCTGCCGACTCCTCGAGACGGGCCTCTCGTTCCTTGTGCTCGGCGAGTGCTTCAGCGTATGTCGCAACGTCTCGAAGCTGCTCCGGCTCCGACTCGTTGAGCGTGTTGACGATCTCTGTCGGGAGGTTCGCCGGTGGGGTCGGAGGTTCGTAGGACATCGACTACTTGTGTCGCTCTTATGTAGAAACGCGGAAAGCCCGTATAATTACACTCAGACAGTTCTAATCTGGCAATATGCCTTCTGCTCAACCAGCGTTTGGTGGGATGTTTCGGCAATTGATCGAGCTCGGAGTTAT
>NZ_NHNZ01000086.1:0-1966 GCF_002727095.1 Halorubrum sp. C191
GGACGCGGGCGCGGCGCTCGCCGGCCGGGAGCTTGTTCGTCGCTACCGTCTCGGCCGTGTCGAGGGCGGCCCGCGCAGTCGGCTCGTCGCGAAGCAAACTCGTGACCGACGCCGACGAGGTCCCTCACGACGTGCGAGCGAGCCTCGAACAGCTGCTCGTCGCGGCGTCGACCGCGGCGGCCGAGGGCGACGAGCCGACTGCGCGGGCCGCCCTCGACACGGCCGAGACGGTAGCGACGAACAAGCTCCCGGCCGGCGAGCGCCGCGACCGCGTCCGGTGGGGCTGCGGGGCCGCGCTCGACGCCCTGCCGAACGGCGACCTCGCGGCCGCGTACGCGACGGCGACCGCTGAGGCCGTCACGGAGTAGGCGTCGCGTCGACCGCGAAACCACCGACCATTTTCACCAGCTCCGTTCCACGGCCGGGCACGGATCGGCGCGACGCGCGGTTCGTCCTCCTGAGTACCCTGCTCGCCGTCACGCTGCTAAACACGCTCGATGCCCCGACGGCGCGGTGGTTCCAACGGCGTCAGCCGCCTTGGCGGTCGCGTCGCTGCTGTACGCCGGCTACGTCGTCTCGCGGCCCCTCCTCGCGTGGCTCCCCGCCCGGTAGCGCGGGCCGGCCCCCTCGCTTTTGCCCGTCGAGCGCGTTCTTTCGGGCATGCGCGTCGCCTCACTGCTGCCTTCCGCTACGGAGACGCTGTTCGCGCTCGGCGTCGAGCCGGTCGGCGTCTCTCACAGCTGTGACCACCCGCCCGCCGCCCGCGAGTTACCGACGCTGACGAGCACGGTCGTCGACCACGCGGACCGCTCGGCCGCCGACATCGACGAACAGATGCGCGCGGTCGACGGCGCGGTCTACGACCTCGACGAGGAGCGGCTCGCGGCCCTCGACCCCGACCTGCTGGTCACGCAGGCGACCTGCGACGTCTGCGCGGTCGACGCGAGCGAGGTCCGCGCGGCCGCCGAGCGGCTCGACCCCGCGCCCGACGTGCTCGCGTGCGACCCGCACTCCTTCGCCGACGCGCTCGACGACGTGGTGCGGATCGGCGAGGCGGTCGACGCGACCGACGCCGCGAGCGCGCTCCGGGGCGACCTCCGCGATCGCGTCGACGCGGTCCGCGAGCGCGCCGAGCGCGCGGTCGCCGACGAGGGCCGCCCCCGAGTCGCCGTCCTCGACTGGACCGACCCGCCGATCCGCGCGGGCCACTGGGTTCGCGACATGGTCGAACTCGCGGGCGGCGACCCGTCGTTCCAGCCGGACGGCCCCTCGGAGCCGGTGGCGTGGGACGACGTGCGCGAGGTCGACCCCGAGGCCCTCGTCGTCGCGCCCTGCGGCTTCGACCGCGACCGGGCCGTCGACGCGGTCGGCGACCTCGCGGCGCGGCCCGGCTTCGACGACCTCGCAGCGGTCCGCCGCGACCGCGCTTACGCTGTCGACGGCAACGGGCTGTTCAACCGCCCGAGCCACCGGCTCGTCGACTCGCTGGAGGCGCTGTTCGCGTGTCTCCACCCCGAGCACGCCACGACGCCGCCCGCTGCGCACGACCGGATCGCGCGCGTCGACGCGGCCGCGACGCCTTCGGTGCGCGCCGACGGCGGATAACGGCGACTGCGGTCCGGCGTTCTCGCCCCGCCACCGTTCTCAGAGACAGACGGGGACCGCTCGCTGAGAACGGAGCGGTGTCGTCAGCGGAGCGGAACGGCGAGCGCGTGCCGCCCCTCCGAACGGCGGTTTCGTCGAGACCATCGACTGCTTAGGACCTCTTTCTCCGGCTCGTTCCGACTGACCAACACATTTAATACTAAGGTGTAAAGTACGCTCGCTCTTATGTAGAAACACGGAAAGCCCGTATGATTACACTAAGTCGCCGGTAATCGGGAGATATGTCCTCTACTGAGTCAGCGTTCGGTGGGATGTTTCAGCAACTGATCGAGTTAGATGTCATCAAGATCAACACCGAGCC
>NZ_NHNZ01000198.1:0-6210 GCF_002727095.1 Halorubrum sp. C191
CCAGCCGCGAATCGGGCGCACGCTCGCGGTGGTCCTTACTTCGCCTGCGCCCGATTCGCGGCTGGGGCTTTGGGAGTATTCACCGCCGACCTGCTGAATCCCGTTTATAATCCGACGGGGAATTTGGAGGGAGCTCCCACCGAGCCGTCAACATCGACGTACTCTGCCTATTCTACGACCGCGAGCGCCACGCCCGCCACGTCGCGAACGCCGACCACCTGGTGTCGCCACCCGTCGCCGGCGTCGACGCAGAGCGTGCCCGCGTCCGTCACCGCGACCGAGACGCCGGGGCCGTAGCCGAGCGCGACGGGCGTCTCGTCCACGGGCAGGTCCGCGGGCGTCCACGTCTCCTCGCCCCACTCGCCGGCCCCGTCCGAGTGAACGAGCAGGTCACCGCCGACGACCGCCATCGCGTGCCCGTCGCCGTCGGACGCGACCGCCTCCGCGACCGCCTCCCGGGCCGTCATCCAACCGTTGCCAAGCCAGTAGAGCCCCGCACCGGTCGCCGCGAGCGGCATCCCGGCGCCGGCCACGTCGCGCGCGTCGTCGAGGCCGACGTCGGTGATGCCGCGCTCACCGACCCGGTACACCGCCTTCGCGCCAGCGACGAGACCGCCGTCGACCGCGCGCGGGTCTGTGACGGTTCCGATCCGCGTCGTCGACGAGACCGTCGCCTCGTCGCCCTCCCCGACGTTGATGCGCTCGATCGCCCCGTCCTCGCGGGCGACAAGGAGCGCGTCGTCACGGTCCCTCGCCGCGCCGACCGCGACCGCCGGCTCGTCGTCGACCGACTCGAACGCCGGGTCGTCGCCGACCGCGGCGACCGAGAGCCCGTCGGGCGTGGCCGCGACGGCGAGGTCGGGGCCGCCGCCGCGAGCGAGGACGGTGACATCGCGGGCGGGGTCGCGGGCGACCATGTCGAACGCGCCGACCTTGTCGGCCGACATCGAGACGCGGACGATCCCCGTCCCCGTCGCGACGTAGGCGTCGGTGCGGCCGACACTGCCCGCGTACACGCGCTTTTCATCGATCGAGATGTCATCCTCGGCGGGAGCCATCGGAGGGCCGTTCTCCGCGGCGGGACATAAGCCCCGCGCGGCGGCGCGCGTTCCGACCCTCCGGGAACGCCCGCCCGTTCCGACGGCCATTTGAGCGCCCCTCGCGTACGCTGATTCGTGCAATCGGTCGCCGCCGAGTTCTCGACGCTGCTCGCGGAGGTGGCCCCCCGACTTGCCCGGATCACGGCGTTCATCGCGGGGGGCGTCTTCGCCGCCAACGTCGCCGTCGCGTTCGGGCTGGTCCGGTACGTCGCCGGGCTCGCGGGGTGGCTCACCCGACCGGCGAACCTCCCGGACGAGGTCGGCACGGCGATCCTCACGACCGCGGCGTCGACGACCGCGGGCTACGCGACGCTCGCGGAGTTCCGCGAGTCGGGCCTGCTCGACGACCGGGCGACGCTCGTCGCAGTGACGATGAACACGTTCTTCGGCTTCGTCCAGCACGTGTTCACCTACTACGTCCCGGTGTTGATCCCGATCCTCGGCGTCACCACCGGCGCCGTCTACGTCGGCGCGCGCGCCGGCATCGCGCTTTTGATCACCGTCACCGGCGTCGTCGCGGGCGGGTTCCTCCTCTCCGAGTCGAACGTCGACCGCGCCGCGCTCGCCGACGTCGAGGCGACCGGGCCCGAGGACGACGACCGTACCGACCGGGAGCGCGTGCGCGACGCGGCCGGGAAGTCGTGGCGGACCCTCCGGCGGATCGTCCCGCGGCTCGCGGTCGTGTACACGCTGGTCATCTGGCTCGTCACGACCTACGACGTGGCGGCCCTGACGAGCGTGGCGGAGCCGATCACGAGCGTGCTGGGCCTGCCGGGTGCCGCGGTGCCGGTCATCGCGGTGTTCACGCTCGACACGACCGCGGGCGCGGCGACGCTCGCCGGGACGGAGGCCGGGATCTTCACGACGCGGACCGCGGTCGCGTCGCTGCTCATCGGGAGCATCCTCTCGTTCGCCGTCTCCACGTTCCGGCGCTCGATCCCGTTCCAGTACGGGATCTGGGGGCCTTCGTTCGGGACGAAGGTGATCGCCGTCAACACCGCGCTCAAGCTCGTCTTCATCTCGGCGACGGTCGCGCTGCTGCTCGCGCCGGTGTGGTGACAGGGCCGGCGGAGCCCGAATCAGTAGGTTCAACACCGGCCCGGATCGATCGGCGCACATGGCGCTCGAAAAGGACGTGGACTGTCCCGACTGCGGCGGGTCTCGTTCGTTCTACCGGACCGCGGCGATGACGCTCCACCTCGGCGAGAAGACGAAGTGGCGCTGTCCCGACTGCGGCTACGGCTACGTCGAGATCGACGGCATCGACACGCTTCCGGCCTGACGAAACCGTTCGCCGGCGCCGCCTCCTCGCCGGCCCCGGGTTTCCGTCCGCGACGCCGCCGCAACACTCAGTACCCCCGGGACTGACCCGGGACACATGAACCGAATTCGGCGACGGTCCGCGGGGGTGAACGCGCGTGGTCGGTGAGGCGCGCGATCCCGACGGCGACACCGGACCGCTGGACGGCGTCACCGTGCTGGACCTCTCTCGCGTGCTCGTCGGCCCGTTCTGTACCATGCAGCTCGGCGACCTCGGCGCCGAAGTGCTCAAGATCGAGCGGCCCGGACAGGGCGACCAGACGCGGACATGGGTCCCGCCGGCGTTCGGCGAGGGCGAGGGCGAAGAGAGCGCCTACTACGTCAGCGTTAACCGGAACAAGCGGTCGATCCAGTTGGACCTGACGACCGAGTCGGGGCGCGCGGTCGCGCGGGACCTCGCCCGCGAGGCCGACGTGCTCGTCGAGAACTTCCGGGTCGGTAAGACCGCCGAGTGGGGCCTCGACTACGGCGACCTCGTCGACGAGAACCCCGGGCTGATCTACTGCGGCATTTCCGGCTACGGCGAGTGGGGCCCCGACCGCGACAAGCCCGCCTACGACATCATGATGCAGGCGCGGGGCGGGTTCATGTCGTTCACGGGCGTCGAGGACGGCCCGCCGGTCCGGATCGGCGTCGCGCTCGCCGACGTCGGCGCGGGGATGTACGCGACGCAGGCGATCCTCGCGGCCCTCCTCGAGCGCGAACTCGGCGACGGCCGCGGCCAGAAGATCGACGTGAGCCTGCTGGACGGGCAGGCCGCCTGGACCAGCTACATGGCGACGAACTACTTCGCCAGCGGCGAGCCGCCGGGACGGATGGGGAGCAAACACCCGAACATCGTCCCGTATCAGGCGTTCGAGACGAGCGACGGGTACGTCGTCGTCGCCTGCTCGTCGGACCCGTTCTGGCCGCCGCTGTGCCGCGCGATCGACCGCCCGGACCTGCTCGCGGACGAGCGGTTCGAGACCAACGAGGGCCGCGTCCGCTACCGGGAGGAGCTCGACCGCGAGCTGAGCGAGACGTTCGCGTCCATGACGACCGCCGAGGCGACCGCGGTCCTGGAGGAACACGACGTGCCCGCGAGCCGCGTCCGCGACGTGAGCGAGGTGTTCGCCGACCCCCAAATCGAGGCGCGCGGGATGGTCGCCGAGGCGGAACACCCGACCGCGGGCACCGTCACGTTCCCCGGCTCGCCCATGCACTTCTCCCGGACGCCGACGACTGTCCGGCGCCACCCGCCGGCGCTCGGCGAACACACGGAGTCAGTTCTCGACGAGTACGGCTACGGCGACGGCGACATCGCGGAGCTGAAAGAACGGGGAGCGATTCCGGACGGCTGACGGCGACGGGACGCTCGGTGGTCGGGTTCCGTCGAGCGCTCCGCCGTCGGTCGCCGTCGAGCGCTCCGCCGTCGGTCGCCGCCGAGCGCTCGGTCACCGGTTTTCCCGGGCGCTCAGTCGTCGTTTTCGGCCGTGATCGGGTCGCTCTCGTCTTCGGTGAACCCCGCCGACTCCTCCTGCCGCTCGCGGGCCTCGGGATCGAACTCGGCCTCGATGTCCTGATACCGCGGGACGAAGGAGAGCTCGTGGTGACTCTCCGTCTCGTGGCCGATGTACCGCTCTTCGAGGTCGAACTGCGCCTCCTCGTCGTTCTGCGCGATGTTCTCGAAGTCCTCGTAGGCCGCGTGGGCGCCCGAGTGGAGACCGTACAGCGTGATGAAGATGTACTGGTAGCCCAGGTCGCCGAGCTCCTCGAAGGTGAGCGGGTCCTCCTCGGCGCCCCACTCGAACGAGGAGGAGTAGTTGAAGGCCAGATCGAGGTCGGGGTGGGTCTCGTGGATCGTCTCGGCGTACTCGACCGCGTCCTCGCGGGACGGGTCGGGCATCTCGGGCCAGACGAGGTCGACGCCGGCGTCGGCGTAGATTCGGCCGCGTTCGAGGTGCTCCTCCCAGTCGCCGTTGGCGGAGCCGTACGCGTCGGTGCGGGCGATGATGACGGTATCCTCGCTCTGCTTGGCGTCGACGGCGGCCTCGAAGCGCGAGCGGGCCTGCTCGCGGGAGACGATCTGCTTGCCGGCGATGTGGCCGCAGCGCTTCGGCGAGGTCTGGTCCTCGATGTGGACGGCGGCGACGCCGGCCTTCTCGTACTCGCGGACCGCGCGCCGGACGTTGTGGACGCCGCCGTAGCCGGTGTCGCAGTCGGCGATGACGGGGAGGTTCGTCGCCTCGACCATGCGCTTCGCGTTCTCGACCATCTCGGACATGGTGACCATCTCCAGGTCGGGGAAGCCGAACTGGCCGAGGACGGTCGAGTAGCCGCTCATGTAGGCCGCGTCGAGGCCCGCCATCTCCGCGAGGCGGGCGTCGAGGGCGTGGTAGATCCCCGGCGCGAACGTGTACTCCTGCTCCTCGAACAGCTCGCGGAGCCGGCGGCCGGCCGGGTTGTCGATATCTCTGGTGAAGACGTCGTCGTCGAGTTCGTTGGGATTCATCGGGTTACTGCGTGGTGTCGTCGTCTGCGGTGTGGTTCGGCGCGGTGCGCCGGCCTGATCGGCGTTTGTCGGCGGGGCGAGCGGTCGGCGCGAACGTCGTCGGGTCCGGGCGCGGTCCGTCGCCGGTCCCCGCCATTGGGACGGTGCTGCGGGACGCGTCCTCGCCGGTCGACCGGGCCGAGCGCTCGCGGGAGCGGCGCGTCGCGTTCGCCGTCATCGCGAACCCCCGTCGGTCCGCGTCCGCGAGGCGGGACGCAGGTCGGGGACCATGGGCGCGTCGCGCTCGTCGTCGGTCGGCGGACGGGTCGGGCGACGGGTGTCGGCCCGGGGCGGCGAGCCGGGCGAGCGCGTCCCCGTGGTCCGGCGCGTCGTGATCGTCGGGACCAGCGGCGCGCCGGCCTCCTCGGTGGGCGGGATGCGGCCGGGGATCGGCTGCGGAGAAGCAGTCCGGTCGGAGCGCTCCGCGGGCTCCGAGCCGGTCGTGCGGTCGGTCGTGCGATCGGTGCGTCGAGTCGTGTCGTCGGGCGTGTCGTCAGGTGTCGTCATCGGGTCGTGTGGGGGGTTGCGGCGGTCGTCTGGTGATCGGGTCGGTGCCTCGGGTCGTTGCGTGTCCGCGTACGGATACTGCCATTGCGACCGGAGCAAATCGGAGGAAGCCAATAAACATAATGATTGATAATGATAATATTCGTTATGTTGTTTTATTCGGTTAAATGTTCCATGACAACACGGCCCATACAAACGAAGACATCCGGGGCTGCGCGCCCCTCGCCGCCGGTGACAGCGTCCACAACACTGTCGGTGACGCCGCCGAGCGACATCGACGGCGTCGGACCGGGCCAGACCGAGCCGGGCCGGACCGATCGCTTATTGACCCCGCCGCGCGGAGCGTAGGGTAGTGAACGAGCGCGACGCTCTCCGGGCTCTCGCGGCCGACCTCCCGCACGCGGGCGACGACGCCGCCGTCGTCGACGGAACGGTCATCACGACGGACATGCTCCACGAGCGGACCGACTTCCCGGCCGGCACAACGCGGTACACAGCCGGCTGGCGCGCAGTCGGCGCGTCGCTGTCGGACGTGGCGGCGATGGGCGCGACCGCCCGGGCCGCGGTCGCCGTCTACGCCGACGAGGCGTTCGACCGCGACGAGCTGACCCGGTTCGTCGCGGGCGCGGTCAACGTCTGCGAGGCGGTCGACGCCGAGTACGTCGGCGGCGACCTCGATGAACACGTCGAGTTCACGACCGCGACCACCGCGGTCGGCGGGATCACCGACGCCGGGGCCGTCACGCGTGACGG
>NZ_NHNZ01000196.1:0-17750 GCF_002727095.1 Halorubrum sp. C191
TCCGAGACGTACACGTACGCGGCCAGCCCCAGAGCGGGGATCACGGAGAGCCCGAGGAGGACCGCGAAGGCCGGGGTCGTCCTCGTCGCGTTCGTCGGACTCTTGGCGATCCTCGGCTCGTTCGGACTCGGGCTCCTCTTCGACCCGGCCATCGCGGTCCTCCTCGGGCTCTCCGTGATCCCCGCTCTGGGGCTGGCCGCGTACGTGTACGTCTCGGACGTGACGACCGGCGAGCCGCTGTCGCTCCTCGTGGCGACGTTCCTCCTCTCTATCCTCACCGCGACGTTCGCGGCGATCCTGAACAGCGTGCTCCAGCCGTACTTCCGGCCGCTCGGCTTCCTCGGAATCGTCGTGTTCTTCTTCGTCGTCGTCGGCCCGATAGAGGAGTCGGTGAAGCTGCTCGCGGTGCGGCTGTACGCGTACACCGACGCCCGCTTCGACGCCGTCATCGACGGCGCCGTCTACGGCGCCATCGCGGGGCTCGGCTTCGTCGTCATCGAGAACTTCGTGTACATCGCCCAGAACGTCGACATGGCGGAGCTGACGGTCGGCATCGCGGCGCTGGGCGCCGGCGACGGCATCGCCGCGCTCCGGGCGCTCGCGGGACCGGGACACGTCGTCTACTCGGCGTTCGCGGGCTACTATCTCGGGCTCGCGAAGTTCAATCCCGGGAACCGCGGCCCGATCATCGTCAAGGGGCTCGTCCTCGCGGCGGCGATCCACGCGCTGTACAACACGCTCGTCGGTCCGGTGACCGGCGTCGCCGCGGGACTCTTCGGCCTCCCGCAGGTCCTCGCGCTGTTCGGCTTCGTCATCGTCTTCCAGGGCGCGTTCGGGTACGTCCTCCTCCGGAAGATCTGGCGGTACCGCGACGCGTACCTCGACACGCGCGACGCGGTCGGCGCCGACGTGGAACCGGAGCTCGACGAGTTCGAGCAGTAGCCCGCGGGCCGCCGTCGCCGCGCTCGGTCAGGGCGCGTTCTCGACGCGCGCCCGGTCGCCGGTCCCGCCCGTCAGCGCGCTCGCGAGGGCGCCTTTCACCACGACGTCGTCGCCGAGGTCGGTGAGTCGAACCTCCGGGACGTTGATGAACACCATCTCCGGGAGCTTCTCGCGGATCGGGTCGAGGACGCGGTCGGGGTTGTTGAGCGCGACCGCGCCGCCGACGCTCACGACGAGCGGCGCGTACGCGTGGATGATGTTGGCGATCCCCATGGCGTTCCAGTGGGCGACCTGGTCGATCACGTGGTCGGCGAAGGTGTCCTCGCCCGCCGCCTCGAACACGTCGACCGCGGAGAAGTCGGGGTCCTCGATCGGGAGGATCGTCTCGATGGGGTCCTCCTCGTGGAGCTCCCGGGCGTACTTCGGGATGTTGTTGCCCGAGCAGTACCCCTCCCAGTGGCCGTCGAGCCCGCAGCCGCAGGTCATGAACCCGTGCGGGTCGACGGTCATGTGGCCGACCTCGCCGGCGTTGCCGTCCCACCCAGAGAGGACGTTCCCGTCGACGGCGACGCCCGCGCCGATCCCCGAGGAGATGGTGAGATACACCATGTCGTCGGGGTTGCGCTCGGAGTGGAACCGCTCGCCGATGACGCCCGCGATGGTGTCGTTGTGGAGGTACACCTCGTCGGTGTCGAGCAACCGACCGACCGGCCCGACGAGCGGGATGCGCTCGACCGTGTCCGGGAGGTTCGCGGGCCCCTGGACGACCCCCTCCGCCAGATCGAGCGGACCGATGGAGCCGATCCCGGCCGCGACCGCCTCGCTCGGCGCGATTCCCGCGTCCGTACAGGCCCCGCGGACCACCTCCAACACGGCCTCGGTGACGGCGATGCCGTTCGGCCCCCGCGGCGTACCCCGCGACGCGGAGCCGAGGACCGCCGCGCTCTCGTCGCCGACGGCCGCCCGGACGTTCGTCGCCCCGAGGTCGACGCCCACGTAGTACATCGGGTGTAAGCGCGGACCCGTCTCACTTAAGCGGGACGCTTCGCGCGGTCGACCGTGAATAACAAACGGGGTCCGTACCGCGAAACCGCGTTACGACGCCGGCTCGCGGACGAAGGTGACCGGGCACGGCGCCGAGAGCATGACCTCCTGCGCGACGCTGCCGAAGACGGCCTTCCCGGTCGGCGAGCGGCGCCGCCCGCCGACCACGACGCGGTCGGCTTCGAGGCCCTCGGCCGTCTCGACGACCTCGTCCGCGAGGTCTCCCACCGCGCCCCGGACGGAGTGTCGCACGCCGGCCTCGGAGAGCGCCTCCGAGAGCTTCCGGGTGGTGGTGTGTCGCTCCGCGATGGCGTCGGGCGTCGAGCTCTCGCTCTCCGGCTCAAACCCGAGCTTCGCGCTGGTCTCGTCGAACTCCTCCCTGTCGAACACGTGGGTCAACACGACCTCGGCGTCCGCCGGCTCGGCGACGGAGATGATCTCCTCTGCGAGCCGCTCGACGCGTTTCCCGTCCTCCGATCCGACCGCCAGCACGACCGTCTCAATGCTCATACACACCGTTTCGTCCCCGTACGGCTTAAAACTGCCGGAGTTTTAACTCAAATCTGAATAAATATTCACCAGATCGATCCTGACAGTCTCACCGCCGAGTGGAGCCGATTCTCGTCGGGCGATGACGCTTCCCGTGAGGAGGCGACGACGTTTCGAGGACGGTGACGACTCTCTCGCGGGGTTCAGTCGCGCGAGCGGGACGCTAGCGGGCTCCGCGCTTTCCTCGACGGACGAGAACCGGTCGCCGCAGAAACCGCTCAGTAATCGGGGGCGTCGTCCTCGACTTCGCGCTTCAGCGAGTCGCGGCGCGACTTCGCGTCGCGCCCGGTCGCCTCCAGGAGGAAGTCGTTTTTCGCGTCGACGGCGTCCGCGGCGGCGTCGGCGTTCCCCTCCGCGATGACGTCCTCGGCGGGGCGCTCCTCGAAGTGGACCGCCAGCTTGTCCTTCTTGCTCCCGTACTCGGCGGCGCCCGCGACGATGCGCTCGAACACCGGGTTGTCGGGGTCGGCGACGACGTACAGCTCGTGCCCCTCCCACTCCTCGGTGCCGGTGACCTCGCCGAAGTACTCCTCGATCGAACCCTTCAGGTCCGGCATGCGGTCGTCCAGATGCTCGCCGCGGCGCATCTTGTACTCCTTCATGCCGCGACCGTTCGACAGGCCGGCGTAAACCAGTTTCGTCACGGCCGCTCGGCGGGTTCGGCCCGAACTGCCCGCTTCCGCTCCGCCTACCGAGGACGCTCGTCGACGTACCCGCGCTTACACTCCGGACAGATGTCTCCCGCGCGCATCGAACTCCCGTCCGCCGCCCGGACCATCCCGCACTCGGGACAGTAGTACTCCGTCGGGGCGTCGTCGCCCACCGTCTCCAACTCGGGGCTCTCGCCCCGGGTGATCCCCGTCCCGCCCTCGCCGCCGGCGTCGAACGTGGCGCCCTCGCCGTCGTCGGGCGCCTTGACGTACTCCGTCGCCGATTCCTGCTCTTCCCGCCCATCCGCGGCCTCCGGGGTGAGCCCGCCGCCGAACTCGACGTCGGCGTCACCGCCCTCACCGACCTCCGCGCTGAACCCCTCGTCTTCGCCGCCGTGATCGGGCCACGCGGTGGCTCCGTCGGCGCCGGCGTCCTCCTCGTCGACCTCCGGCCACGCGCCCCGCTCCCGGTCGTCGGCCGGCTCCTCGTCCTCGTCGAGGATCACGCCGTCGTCGCCCTCCGCGTCCGCGTCGTCGCCCGAGGGGGCACCGGATTCGGTCTCGGCCGGGGGCGACGGCGCGGACGCCGACTCGCCGCCCGCGCCCAACACCTCCGTGTCCTCGTCCGCCGGATCTGCTCCGTCCGGCGAGCCCGCGTCGTCCGGCGCGTTCGGACCGTCCGCCGCGCCCGTCGCCGCGTCGACGCGGTCCGCAGCCGGAGCGGCGTCGGTCGGCCCCGCCGGCTCGTCGGCCGCGGCCCCGTCGTCGAGGATCACCGCGTCGTCGCTCCCGGCTCCGGGCTCCTCGTCGAGGGTCACGCCCTCGTCCGCCGTCCCGGCGTCGGCCGCACCGACCCCTCCCGACGCCGTGCCGGGTCCGGCGCCCTCCTCGGCAGCGTCCGGGGCGTCGTCGCGCGTCGGCGCCGCGGCCGACGCGCCGGCGGTCTCGCCGCCGGCGTTCGCGGCGGCCTCGTCCGCCAGCTGCTCCATCGTCGTCACCTCGGTATTCTCGCTGACGATCTGCGTCTCGCCGCAGCGAGCGCAGGTCTTCACCTCCTTGACGGTCGTGACGACCTCGTCGCCCTCCTCCTCGCGCTCGCGCTGGAGTTCGGGTTCGCCGAAGTCGTGTCCGAGCAGACACCTGAGTCCCATTGTGCCACCCTGCGGTGCCGAGGGTAAAAAACGCCCCGTCGGCGTCCGACGCTCGGCACACGACCGTTTCTGGGCGTGCCGCGGTCGGCGCTTGCGGTTCCGGTCGCCGCGCCCCGCGGACACAGACTCTTTTGTGGATCGCTCGCGTACCGTGAGTCGACATGCCTACTGTATCCTACAAGGGCGAGGAAATCGAGTGCGAGAAGGGCGCCAATCTGCGCGACGTGCTCAAAGAGGCCGGTCTCTCCGTCTACAACGGCAAGATGGAACAGCTCAACTGCCGCGGTTCCGGGTCGTGCGGCTCCTGTGCGGTCCAGGTCGACGGCGAGGTCAGCGAGCCGAGCAAGAAGGAGAAGGCCCGTCTCTGGCTCCCGCCGCACCACCCGAACCACGACGTCCGCCTCTCCTGTCAGACGAAAGTCGAGGGCGACGTCGAGGTGACGAAGGGCCGCGGGCTCTTCGGGCAACACATCTGAGCGCGGACGCGGTCGCTCTCATCTCTTCTCCGGGTACGACGCGCGCACGCGACGAGCGGGGCGCTCGTCGAGCGTAAAATACGACCGCGGCGGACGCGAGCCCGCGACGCGGACGAAAACGTTTGATACCGTGTGTCAGAGTCGCGTTCGGCGTCAGCCGGACCGACCCACCTTCTCGGATCGGCTTACTGCCGAACGACGTTCGTCGCGCGGGGACCCTTCTCGGAGGACTCGATGTCGAACTCGAGCTCCTGGCCCTCTTCGAGGTCCGGGCCGCCGACGTCTTCCATGTGGAAGAACACGTCGTCGTCCGCGTCGTCAGTCTCGATAAATCCGTAGCCGCCAGTGTCGTTGAAGAAATCAACCTTTCCGGTCGCCATTGCGAATAAAGAGAGGCCCTGTCGGGTCATAAGGATTGCGAGTGTACAGTTACCACGACTCTCTCTAGACGATCGTTTCCGAATAACCGAAACTTTATCAGCGAACACTGCCCGAACAACAGATTCGCGGCGCGAGCGAGACCGGATCGTGTCGTTCTTCGGCGCCCCACCGGACGCCGACGTTTATATTCCTCGGCGCGGAAGCGACCAACGTGTCACACGAGTACCAAGCGGACGGCCCCGCCATCACGCTCCGCGAGAACGGTCCCGCGCTGCTGGTCCCCGCGGCGTGGGGCGTCGCCGCGGCGGCGGTCCTCGGTGCGGTCTCCCTCCACGCGCTGTTCGTCGCGCACGTCGTCATGAGCGCCCTGCTCGTCGCCTTCGTCGTCGCCTCGTGGCGCGACATGGCGACGGGAGTCCTCCGCGCGTGGAAGCTGGTGATCCTCGCGGGGACCCCGGTCACGCTCGCGGGCGTCCTCGGGTTCCTCGCACGCGACGGGGCCGGGCTCGCGGCCGCGCTCCCGACCGGCGCGCTCCTCGCCGTCGCCTTCTACGGCTGGATGCTCCTGCCCGCGCCGGCGTTCGTCTACACGGGGCTTCGCGACGCGACGGCCCCGCGCTCGACCGTCCACCACGCCGCGGCCGCGTGTTCGGTCGTGGGCGCGGTCGTCGCCGCGTTCGCCGGCTCCGCGGCGGGGACGGTCGCGGGCATCGCGCTCGTCGGCCTCGGCCAGACCGCCGGCATCCTCGCGGCCACGGCGCTGTACTGACCGGCGCCTCGTCTCGGAGTGGTCTATCCGGGTCTGTTGTCCAGCGCGCGCCGAAGCGCCCGTCGATGGAACTCGACCGCCGCGTCGCGGTCGACCGGCGGGTAGCGCGGGTTCGTCACCACGCCCTCGCCGTCGACGACCGCGCTCGCGACGGCCGCGGCGCGGTGGGCACGCTCGACGCGCGGGAGCGGCGCGACGGATTCGTAGCCGTCGCGGAACGCCCGCCTGAGCGGCCCGGTCTCGGCCGCCGGCACGTACCAGTCGACGACGAGGTGTTCGGTCTTCGCGACCGACACGCCACGCGGGGCGGCCAGCGGCGCCTCCCAGTCGAGGACGGCCGTCACCGCGCCGTCCGCGACGAGGGCGTTCCCCGGGCGGAAGTCCCACGGGAACAGCCGCGGATCGGTGTCGGACGCGGTCGACTCCCGGAACGCGTCCCGAAGCCGAGCGCGGAGCCCGTCGAACTCCTCGGGGAGCCGGTCGGCGTGTCGCTCCCCGAACTCCCGGAGCCACTCGTCGGCGCCGACCGGATCGCGGACGGACAGCGACGCGTCGCGTCCGAGGACCGACTCCGCGTCGATCGCTCCGCCGCCCGCCGCGCCGTCGACCGCGAGCCGCCCGCACCCCGAGAACCGAAACGCCTCGTGGAGCGCCGCGAGCCAGCGGCCGAACGCCCGCGCGACCCCCCGCCGGTCCGCCGGACCGAGGTCGACGAACGCCTCGTGGAGGTCGCGGCCGTCGACCAGCGGCGTCACGAACCACCCCGTCCCGTCGGCGACGCCCTCGCCGAGCGGCCGGGGGACCGGCACGTCCGTCCGATCGCCGATCGCCGTCAGCAGCGCCGCCTCGGTCCGGGTCGCGGCCGGCGTTTCGGAGCGTTGGACGACCACCGGCGCGGCGCTCTCGAATCGCACCACCTCCGTCCGCTTGCGGTTCCCCCGCCCGAGCGGTTCGACGCTCGCGACCGTCGCCCCCGGTCTCGCCTTGGCGAGGGCGCGACCCCTGACCGCGTCGCTCACCGACTCTCCTCCGGCTCGGTCGCCGCTGCTTCGCCTCCGGGCTCGCGGCCGTCGGCTCCGCGCCCCTCGGCCAGCAGGTCCGCGATCTCCGCTAACGAGTCGACGACGTGGTCCGGCCCGTACGCGCCGGGCGCGTCGTCGGGACTCGCGCGGAGCCACGCGGACCGGAGCCCGGCGTTGTGCGCGCCCGCGACGTCGTACGACAGCGAGTTCCCGACGTACAGCGTCTCTTCGGCATCGACCGACAGCGCCGCGGTCAGCCGCTCGAACGGTTCCGCGTGCGGCTTCCGGCGGGGCAGGTCCCCGGCGTACACGATCGCGTCGACGAGGTCGTCCAACCCGAGCGCCTCGATCTTCGCCCGCTGTCGGTCCTCGGGACCGTTCGTGAGCACGCCCACGGGACCCGCCGCCGCCGCGGCCGCCAGCGCCTCGGTCGCGCCCGGCAGGTACGCCACCCGCGACTCGTCCGCGACCGCCTCGAACGCCGCCGCGAGCGCGACGGGGTCCACGTCTCTCCCGTGTTGCGCCGCCAACCGCGCGAACCCCGCGCCGAGGTAGCCGACGCGATCGTCGGGGTCCGGCGGGCCGTCGAGGAGGGGCCACAGCTCCTCCGGCTCGCCGAACGGCTCCACGCCCGCCTCCTCGAACGCCCGGCGGTAGAGGGCGTCCACGTCGTGGTCGTGGCGGCACAGCGTGTCGTCGAGGTCGAACGCCACCGCCGCGAACCGGCTCATGGACGATCGGAGGCGCCGCGCGGCGAAGTCGGTTTCGCCGAGGCGCCCGTACGCCCGGCGATGACCGATCCCGACGACACCCACGACTGCGAGACCTGCGGCGCGAGCGTCGCCGCCGCGGACGCGCGCCGGTCCGAGCCGTTCGGCGATCTGGATCCCGACACCTGGCAGACGCTGAACTGCCCGCACTGCGGCGACCGCCTCGCGACCGTCCTCGTCGACGATGAGTGACCCGCGGTCGTCCGCTCGCTGTCGCTCGCGGGTTCAGAATATGCCGCCTCCCCGATTTGAACGGGGGACAGCTCGATCTTCAGTCGAGTGCTCTCCCAGTCTGAGCTAAGGCGGCTCGCACTCATATCAATGCCGATTCGGGACAAAAGGATTTCGAAAGGCTGCGGGCGGACCGCCTCGGTCGACGCCTCGACCCGCCCGCGTCGGTCGAATCCGGATCGACCGATCTGCCACGCGTCCTCGATATCGGACGATATCGCCGCCGATCCGCGTCGACGGCGGGGATCTCGGTTTTCGCAACGATCCCTTTTGTCCCACCCCTCCGATCGAGCGATGCCATCGCACGACCACGCCGACCACGACGCGCACCACGAACATCTCGACGCCGCGGTCGACGAGCGCGACGACTGGGCGCGCCGCCGCCGGAAAGGGATCCCGACCGATAAGAACCTCCTCGTCGTCGCCTGTATGGACGAGCGAATCCCGATCGAGGAGGCGCTCGGCATCGACCTCGGCGACGCGCAGGTGTTCCGCAACGCCGGCGGGAAGGTGACCGACGACGTGATCCGGTCGGCCGCGCTCACGACGAACTTCTTCGACACCGACGAGATCGTCGTTATCAACCACACCGACTGCGGGATGATGAGCGCGCCCGACGAGGCGATCCGCGAGGGGCTCGAAGCCGAGACGGGCGACATCGACGCCGCGGACCTCGACCCGTCGCTGCCGGAGCTCACGATCGGCGACGCCGACCTCCTCGACTGGGTGAAGATGACCGACGACATCGACGCGGCCTGCGCCGCGCAGGTCGAGTACCTCCGCGAGTCCGCGTTCATCCCGGACGACACCACCGTCTCCGGCTACGTCTACGAGGTCGAGTCCGGCGAGCTCCGCCGCCCCGACGAGCGGATCGCCGAGGAGATCAGCGAGCGGCGGGCCTGACGCCGGACGACGACGCGCCGGCCGCCAGCGAACCTGCCGTCCCGGCCTGAGGTGTGACGCTTTTATGCGCCCGCGGCGAATCGAGGCACGAAATGGATCGAGCACGCGTGTCCCCGCATCGCCGAGGTGATCCCGGTGGGCGCTGACGCCGACGCTGACGCGCCGGTGGTCGCCGGCTTCTTCTCCGGCTGCGGCGGCCTCGACTTGGGATTCGAGCGGGCGGGCTTCGACGTGGCCCTCGGGAGCGACCAGTGGGAGCCCGCGGCGGAGACGTACCGACGGAACTTCGCCGACACCGAGTTCCTCGAAGGGGACGTGCGCGAACTTGACGCCCCGGCGATCCGCGAGGCGGCCGCGGGCGCGGGCTACGACCCTGACGGCGTCGACGTGGTGATCGGCGGGCCGCCCTGTCAGGGGTTCAGCCGGCTCAACAACGAGCAGATCGAGCTCGACGAGATGGAGAAGGACCGCCGGAACACGCTGTTCGAGGAGTTCCTCCGGGTCGTCTCCGTCCTCGAACCACAGTTGGTGTTGATGGAGAACGTCCGCGACCTGATCAACCGCCAGACCAGTGACGACCGGTACGTGAAAGACCTCATCGTCGACGAGTTCGCGGCGCACGGCTACAAGTGCGAGTACCGAGTGCTGGAGGCCGAACAGTACGGCGTCCCCCAGAAGCGCCGCCGGATCTTCTTCATGGGCACCAATCGCGACGTGCCGATCCGCTTTCCTGAGCCGACGACGCCCGAGGGGCACTGGCGCACCGCCGGCGAGGCGCTCGCGGACGCGACCGACGACCTCCCGAACATGACGTACGCCGACACCGGCGAGAAGACGCTCGAACGCATCCGTCACGTTCCCCCGGGCGGTTACTACCGCGACCTCCCCGACCGCCTGAAGACGAAGAAGTACCAGTGCGACTGCGAGGACACCGACACCTGCCCGCACGAGCCGGAGATCGTCAAGCGGTACGGGACGTACCTCCGCCGGCTCGACCCCGAGGAGCCGTCGCTGACGGTGAGCACGAACGTCTTCATCCACCCCAGTGAGGACCGGTACCTCACGCCCCGCGAGATGGCTCGGCTCCAGACGTTCCCCGACGAGTTCGTCTTCGAGGGGACGAAGACCGACGTGATGAAACAGATCGGCAACGCCGTCCCGGTCCGGCTCGGCGAGGAGCTGGCGACGCAGCTGCTGGAGTACTACCCCGAGATCCGGGACGCGCCCCCCGCCGACCCCGACGTGTACGAACAGCAGTCGCTGACTGACTTGGCCTGAGATCGTTTTTAAATAGTGATCGGTGGTGCGGTGCGGAATTTCAAAATCCTGGCGGTCTATTTATAAACAGGCGCCGGTGGATCAGTGGTGAACACCTCCAAAGTCCCAGCCGGGAGGCGGGCGCACGCTCGCTGCGCTCCTCGTCACTCCGTTCGCTCCCTCGCTGCGGTGCTTGCGTCACCTGCGCCCGCCTCCCGGCTGCCCTTTTGAGTCCCACCCCGCACCGCGACCGCACCTCACACCTCCCCAGCCTCGTCAGTCGCCTCCGCTTCGCTCCGGTGACTGACTCCCTCGCGCGTGCTGCTCGGCCGCGGGGCGGCCTCGCAGGCACGCGCCACCGCCTCTTATTTGTAAATAGTCGCCACTGCTCACGGATTGTTCGCAACAGCAGAATGGGACCGCCCGGATTCGAACCTCGGTCGTTCCGCTCGCGCTGCTCGCTCCACTCCCTGCTTCGAATCCGTTCCACCGCCGCTGCTCGCGAATTGCTCGCAGCGGCAGAATGGGACCGCCCGGATTCGAACCGGGGTCACGAGCACCCAAGGCTCGGAGTATACCACTAACCCACGGTCCCGTACTCCTACGTACCCCGAAGAGCCGCTAAAGGGTTTCGTTGCGCGTCGTCACTCCTCGTCGTCGCGCCGTTCGAGGTCGGCGACGATGTCGTACGGGTCGGTCCCCTTCCGGACCGAGTCGAGGATGAAGAACGCCTCGTCGGGCGCGAGGAAGTGCCGCGTCACCCCGCGGCCGAGCGGCGTCGGCTCGAAGCCGTCGATGAAGTTCCACTCCAGCAGCTTCCCGAGCGCGTGCTTGGTGGGGACCTCGCCGATCATCCGGTCGTTGAGCCGCTTCGCCTTCTTGCCGGCGACGACGACGTTCGCGAGCGTCTCCTCGGCGGCCGCGGTCTCGTCGTAGTGCGTCGCCACGTCCTCCATCTCGCCTTTCAGCAGGGTGAACGCCACCTCGTCCTCCGTGCGGTCCATCGACCCGTGGTAGACGCCGTCCGGCTCGACGAGGAGGTAGACTCGGCCGCGGTCGTGGTAGTCCGGGCGTCCGGCGCGCCCGAGCATCTGCGAGAACTCCTGGACGGAGAGCCACTCGATCCCCATCGCCAGCGAGTCGAAGATCACCTGTGAGGCGGGGAAGTCGACGCCGGCCGCCAGCGCCGCGGTGGTGACGACCGCCGAGAGGTCCTGATTCCCGAACATGCGCTCGACCTTCTTCCGGCGCCCGTAGTCGAGGCCGGCGTGGTACGGCGCGGAGTCGTACCGGAGCTTGCGGCTGATCTCGTGACAGCGCCGCCGCGAGTTGGTGAAGATGATCGTCTGCCCGCGGTACCCCTTCGACGACTTCGTGTCGAACTCGCGTTTCACGAGCTTGTCGGCGATCTGGGCCTTCTCACGGCTGTCAGCGAAGGTGACGTGGCGCTCGATGGGGACCGGGCGCTCCTCGTACTCGATGAGCGTCGCGCGGAGCTTCTCCGCGAGCCACTCCGGGTTCCCGACGGTCGCCGAGAGGTAGACGAACTGCGTCCCGTCGTAGCCCGCGCGGGTCTCCATCCGGTCCTCGCTGTAGTACTTCAGCCGGGAGATGAGCCCGTCGAGCCGGTGGCCGCGCTCGCCCTCCTTCAGCGTGTGGACCTCGTCGATGACGACCGTCCCCACGTCGCCGAGGTCCTTGCCCGTCCGGAGCGCGTGGTCGATCCCCTCGTAGGTGCCGACGATCACGTCGGCGTTCGGGTCGAAGCGGTTGCCGTCGTCGTTCACCCGCGAGGAGCCGACCCGGATGGAGACGTCGAGCAGGTCGCCGTAGCGGTCCTCGAAGTCCTCGTGCTTCTGGTTGGCGAGCGCGACGAGCGGGACCAAGAAGAGCAGCTTCCCGTCCCCCTTCAGCGCGCGGTCGATCCCGGTCAGCTCGCCGACGAGCGTCTTCCCCGTCGCCGTGGCGCTCACCACGAGCTGGTCGTCGCCGTCGAGCAGGCCGTTCCGCACGGAGAGACTCTGGACCGGCAGTAGCTCCTCGAAGCGGCCTTGGAGGTGCGAAGAGAGGTCCGGATGGAGGTCCAAGTCTTCGGTCCGGACGGGCGAGACGTCGTCGACGTTCGCCGACACCTCGTCGTACTTCGTGAGGTCGGGGTCGAGTCCGCCCTGGAGGAGACTCACAATCCGGTCGAGGTCGCCCGACTCGTACAGCAGCTCCTCCAATCGCTCCTCGGCCGCGCCCGTGAACTCCCCTTTGTACGACAGCTCCCGCTCTAGCTCCCGGCGGGCGCAGTCCCGACAGATCAGCTCGCCGTTGTGGTCGATGGCGTCCTCGCTCGTGATCGGCCCGTAGCGCCCGTCGCTCGCGCAGCGCCGGCAGGTCCGGACCGCCGTCGCCTCCAGCTGGTAGCCGTCGAGCATCTCCTTCAGCCGCGTCCGGTTCTCCGCCGAGGTCTGCTCGGAGATGCGGATCCGACCGGCCGCCCGCGCGAGGTCGACGAACTCGTCCGGCTGGCGGGGGTGGTCCTCCCCGTCGCGGATCACCCGGAACTTCCCCGGGCGCGGGCCCGCGGAGGTCTCCTTGAGTTCGAGCCGCCCGCGGAGCACGCGCTTGCCGTCGCGGTTCGCGACGACGGTGTAGTCGCTCCGCGCCTCGTGGAGGAACAGCGTCTCGACCTCGGCCAGCTGCTGTGACACTGCCGTGCGGTACGCGAGCGAGGTATTTCAGGTGTTCGGCTCGGAGATCGGAACCGGTTCGGAGACACGCGGCGCCGCGGCTACGTCACGCGAACGCGCGGAGAAAAACCCGCCTCACGGACGGGGTCGGGGTCGAGGGGTCTACGAGACGAGCAGCTTCTCGCCGCGGTCGACCGTGATCCGGCACGGCGGCGAGAGCTTGTTGTACGCGCGGCGGAACGCCTCCTTCACGACGGAGGCCTGCTCGACGTCGCAGTAGGCGGTGAACACGACGTCGTCCTTGTTGAGCCGCGCGGCGGTGCCGACGGGCTTGCCGAACGCCTGGCGCATCCCGTCGGAGACGCGGTCCGCGCCGGCGCCGGTCGCCTGCTTGTTCTCTCGGATGACCTGGTGGGGGAACTTGCGGAGGGTCATCTTGTAGTTGCCCTCGCCGAGCTCCTTGATCAGGTGGCGGTTCGCCGAGAGGCGCGCGCTCTCAAGCGACCCGTGTCGAACCTGGAGCTCCTCCTCGACGCGGAGGCTGATCTGGACGGGGTAGTCGTCCGGCTCCGCGGAGAGGTCGCCCATGTTGTGCTGGGCGATCTTCGAGCCGGGGATACCCGTGATGTACTCGCGGCGGGTGTACGACGGCTTGTCGATCGTCCGATACATAGAGGCGGGTTTGTCAGACATGGCTACTTGTCCGATGTAGCCCGCGCTGCGGCGATAAACCCTTCGATAGCGAGGCGCCCGCCGCGGCTCCTCGGGGAGTCAGCACCGGCGATCCGCCGGATTGCGGTCTGCGTTGACACGCCGCCCGCTCACTCCTCCGGCGTCGGTTCGAGCGCGACGTGGTCGAACCCGCGCTCCGCGAGCCGCTCGGCGGCACGGTCGGTGACCGACGGGGCGACTAAGATTCCGCGCACCTCCGGCGAGTCCGCGTCGTCGGTCTCGTCGTCGTTCGCCTCGATCCCTAACTCCTCGCGGAGCGCCCGGACGTACCGCGCGAGCTGTCCCACGGCGTCCGGACCGACCCGGCGGCGCTTCAGCTCGACGACGACCGGCGTGCCGTCGGCGTCAACGCCGAAGACGTCCATCGGACCGGCGCTGGACGGGCGTTCGGTCTCGCGGGGCTCGAACCCGGGCTCGACGAGGTCGGGGCGCTCCAAGATTCGGGTCCGGAGGTCCTCCTCGCTCCCGTGGAGCGTGAGGTCGCGGCCGCCGGTCACGGCCATCGCGGAGAGCTGGTCGACGGCCGCGAAGCGGACGGTCAGGGTCTCGTCGGGGTTGCTCCGCGTCGAGCGCACGCGCAGCCGTCCCTCGCGCACCGCGGCGCGGTGTTCCGACCCCGGCGGCTGCCAGTTGACGGGTTGCCGCCCCTCGTCGGTGTGGACGAGGGCAGCGCCGTCGGGCTTCAACACGAGCAGGCGGTCGCCGGCGCCCAGGTCCGAGGCCGCACGCCCCTCGTAGCTGACCGTACAGCGGCCGAAGACGCTGATCAGGTCGCCGCGCTCGAAGGCGTCCTCCAGCTCCCAGAGGGCCTCGCGGTGGCTCGGGTCGTGGACGCTCGTGACTGTCACTGGCCCTCGTAAGCGGTCGCGGGGGAAAAAGGACGCGAGCCGGGGCCGGTCGTCACCGTTCGGCGAGGCGACGCGCCGTTCGGCTCGTCTCAGTCGCCGCGCCGCGACACGACGATGCCGGCGACGAAGAGGACCGCGCCGAGCGCGAACGCGGCGACGCGAAGCGTCGTGTCGGAGACGAGGATTCCGGCCAACACCGAGACACCGAATCCGGAGTGTAACACCGCGGTGAGATTCATACGTCCGGTACGGTCGCGCGGCACAAAAGCGGGTCGAACCGGCGGGCTCGGCGGTCGCCGTCCGGCCGGGTCAGGTCCCGTGTTCCCAGCTCCCCATGTACTCGCGCTGCTCGTCGCTGAGGTCGTCGTACTCGACGCCCTCGGCGGCGAGCTTGATGTCCGCCACCTCGCGATCGAGCTCGTCGGGCACGTCGTGGACGCCGGCGTCGTACGCGTCGCCGTTGGCGGCGAGCTCGCGGACGACGACCGCCTGAACGCCGAAGCTCTGGTCCATCACCTCGACCGGGTGGCCTAAGGCGATGGGCGCGGCGAGGTTGACGAGGCGGCCCTCCGCGATGACGTTGAGGACGCGGCCGTCGGGCATCTCGAACCCCTCGACGCCGTCGCGGACCTCGTAGCGGTCCACGGCGAGGTCGTCGAGGTCGTCGAGGTTCACCTCCACGTCGAAGTGGCCGGCGTTCGCGAGCAGGACGCCGTCGCTCATCTCCGCGAAGTGCTCGCGGGTGATCACGTCGCGGTTGCCAGTCGTCGTGATGAACACGTCGCCCTTCGCGGCGGCCTCCTCCATGGGGAGCACCTCGTACCCCTCCATGTGCGCTTCGAGCGCCTTCCGCGGGTCGACCTCGCAGACGATGACGTTCGCGTTCTGCCCGGACGCCTTCTTGGCGACGCCCTTCCCGCACTGGCCGTAGCCACCGACGACGACGTTCTTCCCGGCCCACGAGAGGTTCGTCGTCATCGCGATGGTCGCGAGCGACGACTCGCCCGTGCCGTGGACGTTGTCGAACAGCTGCTTCATCGGCGTGTCGTTGACGGCGAAGACGGGGTAGTGGAGCTCGCCGTCGGCGTCCATCGCGCGCAGGCGGTCGACGCCCGTGGTCGTCTCCTCGGCGCCGCCGACGATGGAGTCGATCAGGTCGGGGTACTCCTCGTGGACGAGTTTCACCATGTCCATCCCGTCGTCGACGGTGACGGTCGGCTCGTGGGCGATGCAGGCGTGCATCGCGTCGTAGTACTCGTCGTCGTCGACGCCCCGCACGGCGTAGGAGGTGATCGACTCGTGGTCGTCGAGCGCGGCCGACACGTCGTCGTGCGTCGAGAGGGGGTTACACCCGGTGATCGCGACCTCGGCGCCGCCCTCGGCGAGCAGTTCGACGAGGTTCGCCGTCTTCGCCTCGACGTGCATCGCCATCGCGATGGTCTCGCCCGCGAGCGGCTGCTCGTCGACGAACTCCTCGCGCAGCGCGTTCAATATCGGCATGTGCTGGAGCGCCCAGTCCATCTTCCGGCGGCCCTCTTCCTGGGCCGCATCGACGTCGGAGAGGTGCTGTGACACCGGCGGATACGCGGTTTCGCTCATACCTCTCGGTTCGCTCACGGCGCACTAAACCCTGCCGACACCGGAGTGCGTCCGCAAAATGAGAGTCGGTCTCGGCGACCGTCGCCCGCGTTACCGAACCGAACTGCGGACCGCGTCGTCAGTTCCCGCCCGGGCCGCCCGCGTGGTCCGGCGGTCCGCCCTCGCCGTCGTCATCGTCGGCTTCCTCGTCCGCTTCGTCTTCGTCAGCGTCCTCGTCGGCTTCCGTTTCCTCCTCGTCGGCGTCGTCTTCAGCCTCGTCTTCCGCGCTCTCCTCGTCCTCTTCGTCTTCCGCGCTCTCCTCGTCCTCTTCGTCCTCGTCGGCGTCCTCGCCCTCTTCGTCGGCGTCGTCGTCTTCAGCGTCACCCTCGGTCTCCTCGGCATCGTCGCCGTCCTCCTCGCGGTCGGGGCCGGCGTCGGACGGCGGGCCGCGCTCGTCGTCATCCTCACCGTCGGGACCGGCGTGATCGGGCGCGTTACCGGGCGCGTCGGTCTCGTTCTCGGCGTCGTCGCCATCGTCCGCGTCGTCCGGACCGCCGGGGCCGCCCGCGTGGTCCGGGGCGTTACCGGGGTTGTTCTCCGTCACGAAGTCGGAGACCGCGCCACCGATGCCGCCCTCGCGGTCCTCGATGTCCTCGATGAACTCCCGGACGAGCTGGCCGAACGGCTGCCCCTCGGCCTCGTCCTCGTCCCCGACGGTGAGGTCGACGGTCGTCGAGACGCTCTCGCCCTCGTACGCGGCGGTCACCTCGACTGTGACGTTCTCCTCGGCGGCCGGGAGGCCGACGGTTCCGTCTTCGTCCGTCTCGTACTCGCCCGCGCCGGCGTAGGTGGCGTTCTCGTCGACGGTCGTGACGGTCACCGAGGCGTTCTCGACCGCGGTGCCGTTGTCGGTGACCGTGACGACGGGCTCGCCGTCGGTGTCGTCGACGGCCACTTCGAGGCCGTCGGGCGCCTCGATGTCGACCGTCTCCGAGGCGCTCTCGTTGTCGTATTCGGCCGTGACGTTCACCGTCACGTCCTCCTCGGCGGCCGGCAGCGTCACCGTGCCGTTCGCGTCGGTCTCGTACTCGCCCGCGCCGGCGTAGGAGGCGTTCTCGTCGACGGCCGTGACGTTCACCGAGACGTTCTCGACCGGGTCGTCGTCGTTCGTCACTGTGACGACGGGCTCGCTCTCGGCGTTCTCCACGTCGAGTTCGAGGCCGTCGGGCGCTTCGAGGTCGACCGTCGTCGAGGCGGTGTCGTCGCCCGCGGCGGCGGTCACCGCGACGGTGACGTCCTCCTCGGCGGCGGGAAGGTCGACCGTGCCGTTCGCGTCGGTCTCGTACTCGCCGGTCCCCGCGTACGACGCGTTCTCGACCGCGGTGTCGTTCTCGGTCACCGTGACCGTCGGTTCGCCGTCCGCGTCGTCGACGGCCACTTCGAGGCCGCCGTCGGCGGCCGCGACGCCCGTCGCCGCGACGCCCGTCACGGCGCCGAGCGCGACGACCGCGGCCAGTAGGATCGCTCTCGTGCGTTCGCTCATGTCCACTCGGGTCCAGTCCCCCTTTCCGTATAAAAAGCGAAGTCGCTTAACGCGGTTTAATCCGGTTTGTATCCGGGTTAACGGCGCTGCTGCGTCTGTTTTGGTTGATCGCCGTTAACGCGAGTATCTCGGTCGTGATTCCCCAGAGTTCGCCCCCGATTCGGCTCGGTCGTCGCTCGCGCGCGACACGTTTCTCCGGTCGTATTCCGAGTCGCTCCCGCAGAGA
>NZ_NHNZ01000208.1:0-6482 GCF_002727095.1 Halorubrum sp. C191
GCTTCCCCCACCCTCCGTTTTGACTTGTCGAGGGTTCTCCGTGGAATAGTTACAGCCGTTACTGCTCTTGAGTTGGGTCGTGCTGGCGTTTGACCACTTCAGCAAATCCGACGTTCTCCCGCACATCGTCAAGACGGATAGTAACTCGTTCTCCGACCTCGGTATCGGGGACAATCACAACGTAGCCTCCATCGATTTTCGTGATTCCATCGCCCTTGTCGCCTAGGTTCTCAATTTCGACTTCACGCACTTCACCCTCTGACACGGGTGGGTCACCACCACGACTGTGGGACTGTGAGTTGCGTTCTTCTGTCTCTTTGTCCTGCGTATCCGTCTCCGAAGCGGACTCGTTGGTTGTAGACGAGATGAGTGCGACTCGGTACGTCTCTCCAAGTTGAACGCTCCCTTGCTGGACTTCTCGCTTCGGCACTTCGACAGTATACGTATCGCCCTGCTCAGTTACCTGAGCGGAGTACAGGCATAGCACGTCATCAGAGATATTCATCTGCTCAATTCAATAAACGGACGGGTAGTGAATAGGGGTTCTGGTACTCCTTGCGTTGCGACGTAGATTGGCTATGTAGGTACAGCACCGCCCCGATTCTGGTGTATCTATCAGCGTCAATAGAGGCTATCGAAGTTCGAGATGCTGTCCAGCAAAGCAAACAGTCCGTCTACTAATCAATCACAGTCTCCCCAGTCAGTCCTCTCGACTCGGTAACTGCCACAGTCAGGGCAGATGTAGTACTCTACCTCGAACTGACTATCACATCGCTGGCACTCATACACGGGGTCGTCATCCTCGGACTGCCAAATGGCTGAAGCCCAATCCTCGACAACTCCCATAATTAGAAAGAGTGAGTCCGAACATTTAGTTTGTAATGATAGTTGAATCGCCTGACAGCGACGGGTTATTACTGATAAGTATGTCGAGTCTGGACGCGTAAGCAATTCGTATACTACGAGGGATGAAATCGACTCTCGGTTGATGATATTCACTCGTTAAGAAAGCCCTGCATTCGCAGGTTCTCCGCCCAAACATCCAGCATATCGTCGATTGGGACTCCCTCGGTGCTGTACTCGTATGTGCTCAGGGCATCTATCCGATATGATACAGGCGTCCACGTGCCGTCTGGCTCGATTCGGAACGTGACCTCAGGGTCTCGCATCAGGTCGCCACGCTGGATATAGTACTGGCATACGATTAGCTCATCTCCGTGTCGCTCGATGCTCAAATCCATTATTGCGTCACTCTCGGCGTCTATTTCAAGATAGAAATCTGAGTCAATTGGTTCGCCGTGCTGGTTCACGATAGAAGTGATTGTCTTTCTGAAATTCTTCATATTTAATTCAGACACAGAATCACCCTAAAGCGTCTATTGGAGTCCAGATACGACCAACCGATACTTCGCTCTGATATGCTCGTAGAGAGGCTTACACGACGCCATACACAATTTTCTTCGTACGCGTCTTCGGCAACACAATTACGAGCAGAGCGGATATTTTCGATAAATATATATTAATAGATGTGCGTCACCATAGCACATAGATGGACGAATGCTTCGTGTGTGTAGAGCCTGCGTCTAACCGTTATTCTGTGACACTAGAGGGTGCGAAGACGCTTGAAGAGAAAGTCATCTGCGATGAGTGCGTCACAGACTTGCGAGAGAAAGACTGGATAGGCGTGGATAGTAAGCAAGTTCTTGCGAGTGACGGCGGTGGGTCGCAAGAGAGCGGGCGTCAGTAGCGTGCAATCTGTCCGCATACGATGAACTTGCCACACAGTAGCCACAGTAGGGTACACGACGGACTCTAACAGCTACTAATTGCGATTGGTTGGTCGGTGACTACCGCTCTCAGAATCAGCCATACTGCTCGCCAAACGACTCAGCAAGAGCATCAGCGAGTTCCTCGGCTTTCTTATCAGATATTTCGCCGTCGTGTATCAACTTGAAGACACCGTCCTGAATTTGTTGCTTGAACTCTTCCCGCCCAGCCGAAATAGAATCTACTGTTTCAAACGACGCCTCACCCTCTAAGCTCCCGTTCTCAACGTACTCTTTCAGCACAACCCCTGTGTCCTTGTATCTGATTAGACCAGCTCTTTTGAAGAGATGCTTGTCACTGTCAACTCTGAGGATAACCGTGCTTTCGTCACGTGGACAGACGCCGTATTTGTCGTATTCTGGTTGCAAGTCGATTCGTCCGTGCTCTTCGGAGGGAGTATTCTCGTGTGCGTCAGTCATTATAACATAGATTGTATGATGATTGATTTCATTCAGTAACGGTGCTAAGATTCGTCTGGCGGGACGAGTCGAGAGATAGGAAACGCATATGTCTGTACGTCTGTATCCTGAGCGACTACATTCCGAACGAGAATAGCCCGTCCATCCTTCGTCAACTCACGTGGATTTGCAGGAAGCGACTCACTATATACAGCCTGAACTACTGGATCTGTGGGCTCTGCGTAGTCGTAACGAGCGTTGTAGTCATGGACGCTCTGAGATTCATATCGGTTCTCAGCGACGTTTTTCGGCTTGACTATGACTTCATCCGCACGACGTGAGTCCAACTGTACTACCACGACTTCTGAGTCTTGTTCCCTGTCAGTAAGAATATCACCTATTTGATACACTTATAAATTATATGATACGAGAAGACGGTAAATGGTTTACTCTGCTCAGTACGATTTAATGATTGCTTCGCTCATACTTCGTGCTGAACAAGCGAACGAATAATCACCATATATCGTGTATGCGGATGAACGTCAGAAACAGCACGTTAGTATCCTGAACGGGAACTGATCTGCCGTCCCCTTCGTCAGTTAGTGGTAACTAATGTGTTGTTAGAGGTCAAGACCGTATCTATCCATTTTATCTTTGTCCACATCGTCATTTAAGTATTGACGTGCTGTTTCTAAATCACGCCACCCCATCAAATTACGAAGCGTCATAATATCGCCTCCACTATCTACCCAATTTTGAGCATACGAGCGACGGAGGATGTGCGTTGTAATCGTAGAACGCTCATCTCCGTTCGCTTTGAGATTTGAATCTAACTTGTTCTGAATCTCGGAGCAGTTCTCTACACCGTTAGTGAACAGCGAACTCGCCCTGTCCCTGCTGATTCTGTCTGCGATTCTCGTAATAAATACGTATTTAGAATCGTCGTTGGGGAACTTAGAGCGGTATCCGTTGTTGATGTATTTACTCAAATATCGTCTGCTCTTACGGTCAAAGTAGACAACACGGTCGTCCTGCTTTTCGTTCTTTAGGGTTATAATTTTAGCAGAGCGTTCAGACAAGTCTAAATTTTCCATTTTTAATCGAATAACTTCTCCGATCCTCGCACCTGTTGTTGCCTGAAAGCTGAATAAGGCTTTTGCCCTCATTTCAGGCATAGACTCAATCAGTGAACGAACCTCTGTTTTGTCTAAGTTTATTTTATCATTTGAGGCTTCGTCGTAATTAAGATGGTCAATATCTACTTCGTCAAATGGATTTTCTCTGTTTAATTTTTTAGCTTTGATATAATACTCATACATCTGCTGAATCTTGGAATAGTAATTAACAGCCGTGTTATCGGCTAAGCCCTTGTCATTAGTGAGATAGGAGAGGAAGTCGTCTGCTGATAAGAAATCCATATTTTCTAGTGCTTTGTTTTCTTTTTCTAAAAATTCTGTTAGAGCAGTAACGGCTGACTGTTCAGATGAGTATGTGCCGTCTGCTAATCGCGACTTTCTGCGTCTCAACCAACTGTCCAAGAAGCGTTCATCGTTACTGTTCATCTTTGTTTGTGAAATACTCTTCAATTTCAAACATCAGTTCGTCAGAAATGTCCTCGGCGTCATCTATGCTATCCTCAAGCTCATCTATATCCAGCCGTGCTTGTTTTATTTCTCTCAAGACGCCTTGTAGGTCGTCTCGAACCATCTCCAACTGTTGTTCTTCATTTGATTGAGATTCGGAAATCACGCGTTTTACGCCTGTGCGAACAAGTTGAGCAAGAGTATTGTACTCGTCTGACTGCTCGATGAAATTGTCCCACTCATTTTTGCGTTCTTGCGAGACTCTACAGCCGACCATAACCTTATTTGAGTCCATACGAACTAATTTGAGATATGAAGTGTAAAAAGCTACGAATTGTATACGGTATTCAAAAGGTGAGCTACTGATGCCCGTCGTCGACGTCGACCCGGACGAGCTCCGCGAGCTCACCGGTCACGAGGAGAAAGACGACGAGGAGCTGAAGGCGGACCTGTTCGGGCTCGGCCTGGAGTTCGAAGGCGAGACCGACGACGGCATGTACCAGTTCGAGTTCGCGCCCGACCGGCTCGACCGTCTCTCCGTCGAGGGGGTCGCCCGCTCGCTGCGCTACCACTACGGCGACGCGCGAGGCGTCTACGTGCCGAACACGAACGACCCCGAGTGGAGGATCGAGGTCGACGAGTCGGTGCCCGACGAGCGCCCGTACGTCACCGGCGCGGTGGTCCGCGGCCTCGACCTCGACGAGGCGGCGCTGGAGTCGCTGATCCAGCTCCAAGAGAAGCTCCACGCGACGATGGGACGGGGGCGCGCGAAGGGCGCCATCGGCATCCACGACCTCGCGATGGTGAAGGGCGCGCCGCTCCAGGAGGGCGCAGAACCGTCGATCACCTACCGCGGCGTCGACCCCGAGGGCGACACGTTCGTCCCCCTCGACGCGAACGACGAGCTGAGCCCGGCCGCGGTGCTGGAGGAGCACGCCACGGGCGAGACGTACGCCGACCTCGTCACGGACCTCGATCGCTACCCGGCGATCTACGACGAGCTCGGGCTGTTCTCGTTCCCGCCGGTGATAAACGGGAAGCGCACCGAGGTGACGACGGGGTCCCGCGAGCTGCTCGTCGAGCTCACGGGCACCGACCAGTGGACTATCGACCGGATGTGTAACATCATCTGTTACGCCCTGTCGGCCCGCGGCGCGACGATCGAGGAGGTCGAGGTGAACTACGCCGACGGCGCGACGCACCCGAGCGAGTACGGCGCGGAGCTCGTCCGGCCGAACCTCGACGTCGATGAGAAGACGGTGTCGCACGAGCGGATCGAGACGCTGCTCGGCGTCGACTTCGAGCCCGAGGAGGTCGTCGACTGCTTCGAGCGCGCCGGACTGGACGCCTCGTACACGCTCGGCGAGGACGTCCGCTACGAGGTGGAGATCCCGCCGTACCGCGTCGACGTGCTCCACCCCCTCGACCTCGTCGACGACGTGGGGCGCGCGTACGGCTTCGACAACCTGACGCCGCGCTACCCCGACGTGGGCACCGTCGGCGGGCGCCACGAGCGCTCCCGGCTGGAGGACGCGGTCCGTACGAGTCTCGTCGGGCTGGGCTTCGAGGATCTGCTGAACTTCCACATGACGAGCGGGACCGAGAACTACGACCGGATGCGGATCGAACCGGGCACGGGCGGCGCCGCGGTCGGAGACGGCGACGGGGTATTCGGCGGCGGCTCCCCCGTCGAGATCACCGAGCCGTACAGCGAGGAGTACACCCAGCTCCGAACGTGGGCCCTCCCGTCGCTCGTCATGCTGTTGGAGCGGAACACCCACAACGCCTACCCGCAGGACGTCGCCGAGGTCGGCTTCGTCGCCGAGCGCGACGACGACGCGGACACGAACGTCGCCGAGTCGCGGCACGTCGCCGGCGCGGTCGCCCGGCGCGACGCCTCCTATGAGGCCGCGAAAGGCCAGCTTCAGGCGCTGTGCGACGACTTCGACGCCGACCTAGCGACACCCCGAGTCGAGCATCCGACGTTCATCGATGGCCGCGCCGCCGCGGTCGTGATCGACGGTGAACGCGTCGGCGTGATCGGTGAGATCCATCCCGCGGTACTCGTCGAGCACGATTTGGAGGTGCCGGTCGCCGCCTTCGAGTTCGACCTCGACGCGCTGCGGTAGACTCTCGACCGGATCACGTACCGACGCCGGACTTTCCGTTCGGTCGGTTCTATCACGGATTATCACGGAGAGTGGCTGGAGCAGAAGACATATATTCCCCTTAGCGCAGTTCCCGAGCATGGACTGCGAGAGATGCGGCGTCGACGCCACACTCACGCACCGGGACGTCGACGGGTTCGCGTACTACCTGTGTGAGGCCTGTATCGGCGGGTGGGACGCGGTTCGGACGCGATCGCCCGAGGCTTCGGACGAGAGTCGCTCGGCCGCGCAGTAGGCCCGAGCACCGGGTCGGCGGCGCGCGGTGACGCCGGGGGGACGCTCGCCAGCGAGAGCGACGCGCAGTAACCCCGACGAGATGCGTGCCCGCGAGAGCGACGCGCGCAGAGTGATCAGTAGGATCGAAACGGAAGGCGGTGATCGGGCCGTCCCCCCACCGCTTCTCGGCAGGGAGCACGCCGACGCGGGGGAATGATCCCTCGACGTGGTCGATGACGGGATCAATTGTGTGTTGCGAAATCTAGCTCTGACGCTCTTCAGTAGACTGG
>NZ_NHNZ01000070.1:0-1183 GCF_002727095.1 Halorubrum sp. C191
GTCAGGCGAGTTTCTACCAGAACTCGCCTGACTCAACCTGCTCACGTAATCTTGGTCGATGTGGATTTGGATCTCGTGACGACCACAACAGCAATTCGTCGAGATCTGGCAGTTCATACCCGAGATCCAGCATCAGGTACAGCTGGACTAGGTGTGCGTGACGTTCGAGCGCATGAGAACACCGACGACGTGGAAGACGCGTCGACGACGCGGCCGCGTCGTCGTCGCTCCCCTGCCGCTTTGCGTCTAATTTGCGGAGTTCATCCACGATAACGCGGCTCATCAGCAGCGAGAGCGCCGCTACGATGATCAGCGCTTCGATGATGTAGGGATCTGTCGTATTGATCTCATCGAGACCGAAGCGCGATTTGAGTTCCTTGAACAGCAGCTCAATCTCCCAGCGCGCCCGATAGAGCTGTGCGATATCGGGCGCGTGGTAGTTGTCTCTGGCAAGATTCGTTAGGTAGAGATGGTACTCATCGCTGTCCTCGTTGAGCACACCGACGAGTCGGAACGTTCGGGTCGTGCTGACGCCCGACCCTCGCTTGCGGTCGAATGAGAGGGTAATCCGAGCGTCGATCTCCTGTCGCTGCAGGTCGTCGAGGACGTCCTGCAGCGACTCGCCTTTGAGTGGAATACTGTTTCCCCGCCATGTGCGAAGCTCTTCGACGATCTCGAAGTTTGCGTCATCTTTGACCCGTGAGACGAACCAGCCGTCGTTTTGGTCGATACGGTCGAACAACCAGAAGTCGTAGAAGCCGAGATCGAGTAAGACGAGTGCGCCAGCTACCCACTCGCCGGTGGGTAGCTGGCTCCGTTCCTGCGTTTTGGCGTCAGTCGTTTGAAAACGCGTAGGAAGTCCGGTTGAGAGTGATTCTGTGAGGTGAAGCTTCACGCCAGCTTGATCTTCGCCAGTCGCTGCGTAGACGTCTGTAGCGTCTTGGTAGAGTGTGATGATAGAAGCGTCAACAATGAGGACGTCTCGAAAGCGTTCGAGACGTCCGCTGAGGTCGGTTTGTCCCGGTTCGAGATTCTCGATGGCGTCATCGAGAATCTCTCGCAGGAGTGCAACGAACGCGGGTGAAAACCAGCCGTGGAAGGTTGGATAAGCGAGTTCGTCACAGTCAGCCATTTCGACAAACCGTTCGAGAAATGCCTGAATAGAGCGATCTGATCCAGCAGC
>NZ_NHNZ01000161.1:0-952 GCF_002727095.1 Halorubrum sp. C191
AGAGCCTGTCATAGAAAGCGTCACGTGCGAAGCAGCAGGGTTTGGAGACAGTGTCTACAAGCTCCAAAGCCCTACAAAGCGAAGCTTCGGTCGACGAGTTCTTGAATGTAGCGGCTACCGAGACGGTTCCGCTGTTTGAGCATCTCAACTTCGAGTTTCTACTGGAGTACGAAGTGTTCGCCCCCGCTCGCCGGGGGCGAACACGAGTTCACAAACCACCAGACCTCTTTTGCGGCTTTCTACACTGCTACTACGAGGATGTCTACGGCACTCGTCCGATCACACGAGAACTCCAGCATAGCCTTGTCTGGTACTACTGCGGACTCGACAAACCGCCGTCCAGAGACACTATTGATCGGTTTCTCACTGATCTCGAACACGTCGTGGACGATGTATTCGACAGACTCGTCGAGCAGGCCGCCGCTCGCGGCCTGCTCGACTCCACGTACTCCATCGATTCAACTCACATCGAAGCGATCCAGCACAACGACGCCGCCTCATGGAACTACGACCCAACAGCCGAGGAGTACTACTACGGCTTCGGCTGTACACTCGTCTCAACCGGCGCAAAGATCCCAATAGCAGCGGAGTTCACACAAGCTAAACAAGCGGATCAGGAGACGGCGATGCGCGTCACGCGTGACGCGCTCGCCGTCGATACACCGATCTGGATGCTCGGAGACAGTGCCTACGATATCCTCGACTGGCACGACCACCTGCTGGCCGCAGGGGTCGTGCCAGTCGCCCCGTACAATCCACGAAACACTAACGACCCGAAAGACATCGAGTACAGAGTCGAAGACCGTATCGAAGAACACAGCGAGGAGGTTCAGCTCAAGCAATCCATCTTAGACGAGACGTACAATCACCGGACAGGGGTCGAACGAACCAACGATGCGGTCAAGGACTGCGGCCTCGGGCACGTCCGCGCCCGAGGCCGCGTCCACGCACG
>NZ_NHNZ01000214.1:0-2882 GCF_002727095.1 Halorubrum sp. C191
GGCTGGCGATCGGCGTCGCGTTCGCCTCCGGGCTGGAGGAGGTCGCGCTGTTGCTCGCGGTCGTCATCGGCCTTCAGAACGTGCCCGACGGGTTCGCGTTCGCGGTGCCGATGGCGGAGACCGGGATGTCGAACCTCCGGGTGGTCTGGTACACGACCCTCTCGGGAGTGGTCCCGCAGGTCGTCGCCGCGGTCTTCGGCTTCTCGCTCGTGTCGGTCGGGGCCGGACTGTTCCCGGTGTCGTCGGGGTTCGCCGCGGGCGCGATGCTCGCGGTCGTCTTCCGCGAGCTGATCCCATCCTCGCACGGGCACGGGCACGCCGACGCCGCGACCGGCGCGTTCCTCGTCGGCTTCGTCCTGCTCGTCGTCGTCGACGCCGTCGTCGTGGTGTGAGCGGGCGCCGGACGCTGGAAGCGCACGACCGCGGCACAGGCCCGGGTGCGGGCGTCGGTCGCTACTCGTTGCGCGGGCTACTCGGGTGGTAATCGGTGTCGTACTGTCCCGGGTTGCCGTCGACGCGGTCCGGGTTGATCCGGCCGCCGAGCAGCATGAAGTCGAGCACCGTACAGTACAGCATCGCCTCGACGACGGGGACGGCCCGCGGCGGGAGGACGGGGTCGTGGCGGCCGACGACCTGGACCTCCTTCTCCTCGCCGGTCTCCCAGTCGGCCGAGCGCTGCTTCTTCGGGATCGAGGTCGGCGCGTGCCACGTCGCCTCGCCGTAGATCGGCTCGCCCGTGGTGATCCCGCCCTGGAGGCCGCCGTGGTCGTTGCCCACGGGGACGGGGTCGCCCTCCTCGCTCTCGACGTGGTCGAACGACTCGCCGTCGTCGAACGTCCAGTCCTCGTTGCGCTCGCTGCCCGCCACGTGCGTCGCGTCCTTCCCCAGCCCGTACTCGACGCCGGTGGTCGCCGGGATGGAGAACATCGCCTGCCCGAGGCGGGCGGGGAAGCTGTCGAAGCGCGGCGATCCGAGCCCCCGGGGGACGCCCCGGCACTCGAAGTAGATCGAACCGCCGATCGAGTCGCCCTCCTCCTGGTACTCCTCGATCAGCTCCTGCATCTCCGCGGCCGCCTCGGGGTCGGCGCAGCGCACGTCGTTCTCCTCGCTGTGTTCGAGGATTTGCCCGAAGCTCACCGGGGCGGCCTCGATGTCGCCGATGCGATTGACGTGCGCTTTGATCTCGACGTCGTGGTCAGAGGCGTCGAGCACCTGTTCGGCGACCGCGCCGGCCGCGACCCAGTTCACCGTCTCGCGCGCCGAGGAGCGCCCGCCGCCGCCCCAGTTGCGTGTGCCGAACTTCGCGGAGTAGGTGTAGTCGCCGTGCGAGGGGCGCGGCGCGGTGACGAACGGCTCGTACTTCCCCGAGCGGGCGTCCTTGTTCTGGATCACCATTCCGATCGGGGTGCCCGTGGTGTAGCCGTCCTGGACGCCGGAGTTGACGACGACCTCGTCGGGCTCGCCCCGCGAGGTGGTGATCATCGACTGGCCCGGCTTGCGCCGGTCGAGCTGCGCCTGAATCGCCTCCTCGTCGAGCTCGACGCCCGCTGGCACGCCGGAGACGGTGACGCCCATCGCGTCGCCGTGGCTCTCGCCGTAGGTCGTCAGCTGGAAGAGTCGGCCGAACCGGTTCCCGTTCATACCGGTACGTGTGGCCGGGGGCTTATAGGGGTTGCAATCCGCGCAACGAGCGGCGCTCGCCCGGACTTCGAGACGACGCGCCGACCGGCGCGCGACCGACGGCGGTATGTAAGGGGAACGCGTTGGTGGGTGCGTGCGCGACCGCTTCACCTCCGACCTCGGCGTGTACGCCCTTTCGGGGCTGTTCTCGCTCGTCGTCTTCGCCCTCGCGCTCGGCATCCTCTCGCGGACGCTCCCCGGCGGGCTCGCGAGCCGCCAGCTCGGGGGACTGATCGTCGGCTACCTGCTGTTCGTCGGCGTGTACACGACGGCGTGGTTCATCTACACCGGGATCGACAGCCGCGAAGAGGTCTGACCGTCGAGTCGCCGCCGCCCGCGGAGCCCCGCCTCCGACCGAGTCGGATCCGCCTGCCGAACCGTTTTCACGTCGCCGCGAGACGGGGCGGGTATGAGTTGGGACACCATCGCCTTCGACGTCGACGACCGCGGAGTCGCGACGATCACCGTCGACCGACCGGAGCAGCTCAACGCGCTCACCGCCGAGACGCTCGAAGCGATCGAGGACGCGCTCGACGAGGCCGCCGAGCGCGACGCTCGCGTCCTCGTGATCGCCGGTGCGGGCGACGAGGCGTTCGTCGCGGGCGCGGACATCTCGCACATGGTCGACCTCTCGACGCCCGAGGCGCAGGCGTACGCCGAGCTTGGCCACCGCGTCGCGGACGCGATCGAGACGTTCCCCGCGCCGACGATCGCCGCCGTCGACGGTCACGCCTTCGGCGGCGGGTGCGAGCTCGCCCTGGCCTGTGACCTGCGGGTCGCCGCCGAGAGCGCCGTCCTCGGGCAGACCGAGATCGATCTGGGGATCATCCCCGGCTGGGGCGGCACGCAGCGGCTCCCGGCGCTCGTCGGCGACGAGGTCGCCCGCCGGCTGATCTTCCTCGGCGAGGTCGTCGCGGACGACGACTTCGAAGACCGGATCGACGACCTGGCCGGCGAGCTGGCAGCGAAGCCGACGACCGCGCTGCGCGCGGCGAAGGAGGCGCTGAACGCGGCCGGCGAGGGGTCGGCGGCGACCGGGCTCGCCTTGGAGCGCCGTGCGTGGGCCGGCCTCTTCGGGACGCACGATCAGCGCGAGGGGATGACGGCTTTCCTGGAGAAGCGCGATCCGGAGTTCGAATAACGCGGTAGCGGATCGCTGTCGGTGCTGTGCCGAGGTGTGGTGGCGCGCGCCGTCGAGCGGC
>NZ_NHNZ01000158.1:0-3310 GCF_002727095.1 Halorubrum sp. C191
TATGACTCCTAGCTCGATCAGCTGCCGAAACATCCCGCCGAACGCTGACTCAGTAGAGGACATATCTCCCGATTACCGGCGACTTAGTGTAATTATACGGGCTTTCCGCGTTTCTACATAAGAGCGGAGCGATGTGACTACTCTACTTCGTCAGTTTCGGCCCGTCCGTGCCGTCTATCTATCTCATCAAGCATATCGAGTGTCTTTCGGATTGATGCCCGAACCGCATCGCTTCGATTGACGAATTTTCCCTCGTCACCGACGTGTTCATCGAGGTCATCAAGCAGTTCTTGGGGGATCTCGACGCTGACCTTCGGCATACCCTCGTATTCGCAGAGGAATATCTTCATAGTGTCGGCCAGGACATCGGATGCGCCTAACTGATCGTTACACCACGTAATCCCGCTTTCGTAGCTGACATATTCGATATGATAACTATTGAGCACCCTGACAAACTTACGTTTTCAAGTGATTCGTTTGACTTGACTTTCTGGGACACCCCAACTGAAGTACAGAACACATATTTTTAATCGCCAGTGGGTATGATACTTTGATATACACAATGCCTGAAAGTGAAACTGAGGCCCTTGATTACTATCCTTCAGGATGGAGTGAGGAGATTCACGACGAGTACTATATCGAGTGGAGATCCGATGATGATGAATCAATTCTCGTCCGTCTTGACGGCACAATGGGCGATGGAAATTATTCTGTCACCCCGATTACTGGCGTGAATACGGATGGTGAGGAATTCGTAACACGGCCAATATCTCGGCTATCACGAGACGAAGCGTTCGACGTCGCAGCGACGCTTATCTACGCCATGAATGGAGTTGCGGGACGGCTCAACGGCGAAGATGAATTTACAGGTGACATCACCGACGAAGCTTAGCCCCAGCAGGCCGAGCTAGTTTTTCCTACGTCGTTTGAATAGAAGCGTTACGAGAACTCCGGTCGCTCAGCGTACGCAATCGGATCGCGTGACCCGGCGTTCCGGAACGCTTCTAGCCGGAACGCACACGCATCACATGTTCCGCACGCCGGCTCCTCATCCCGGTAACACGACCACGTCATCTCATACGGCACGCCAAGCTCCAATCCCCGCTCCGCGATCTCTGTTTTCGACCACTCAACGAACGGGGCTTTCAATTCAATCTCTGTCTCCGGCTTTGTCCCGACATCGATCACGTTCTGAAAGGCATCAAAGAACGCCGGGCGACAGTCAGGGTACCCGGAGAAATCCTCCGAGTGCGCGCCGATGAACAGCGCCTCTGAATCAGTTGCTTCCGCGTACGATGTCGCCATTGACAACAGATTCGCGTTTCGGAAGGGAACGTACGATGTCGGAATATCGTCACTCTCCATATCTGCGTCAGCCACGTCCATCTCCTCGTCCGTCAAACTCGACGCGCCGATCTGTGAGAGATGTCCCGTTTCGATATGGAGGAAGTCAGCCGCATCAACCTCCTCCGCGAGCGCTTTCGCACACTCGTACTCCTTGTCTTCGGTGCGCTGACCGTACGACGTATGGAGGAAGTACGGATTGTACCCTTGTTCTATCGCCTCGTACACCGCCGTTGCACTATCCATCCCGCCGGACACCAGAATGACCGCACTTTTGTTGCTCATGTTTGCTCAGTTGTGTCGAATCGATTGTTGCTCTGTTCACCACACCGCCCTCGGGCCACCACATGATCTCGACCAGGCTGTCTCTGGGTGACGCTCATGTTCCCGGTGCGTCGTTCCACAGGTCCACGTGAAGTCGCGGCGTGTACCGGTAGCCGTACTCCATCGCCAGCTCGGCGACCTCGCTTCGCGTCCCATCGAGTTGCTCCCGCGTCATGCCTTCCGGCATCAACAACACGTCATCATCGGCGACGGTCGTCGACGTTGCTTCTCGCACCCGATCAACCAGGTCCGTGATCTCCGGGAGATCTGACTCGTCGGTCACGACGAACTTGAGCTGCGTCTCGTACGCATCGACCATCTGGGAGAGCTCATCCATCTCAATCCGCTTCTGTTCGTGTTTCTCCTCCCACTCGCCCTCCCCCTTCGGGTCACGCTCCGGTGTCGGCGTGCTGCTCGCTAGTTTCGGGCTGATACTCGCCAGATCGATCGGCGCATCCTGGTAGATCGTTCCGTTCGTCTCGACCGTCGTGTGATACCCCTCTGCGTCGAGTCGTTCTAAGAGTTCGACGGACTCATCGTGGATGAGCGGCTCTCCGCCGGTGAGCACGACGTGGTTCGCCTGCTCATGGGAGCGGACTTCCTCCACGATTGAGTCGACGTCGCGCCACGCCCCGGTCGGCTCCCACGACGTGTGGTAGGAATCACAGAACCAACACCGCAGGTTACACCCAGAGGTCCGCACGAAGACGGAGGGCACGCCTGCGAGCGTTCCTTCGCCCTGCAACGAGTAGAACACCTCGTTGATCGGAAGCCCCTCACCGGCCGCGTCAGCGTCCGGTGCGGGCTCCTCGATATCGCTAGCGACCGGCATCAGTAACTCGCACAGAGTTCGCCAGTTTCGCTCACCGACACCGACACGTCCGAGACGGTGTCCGGGAACGCGTCGAGCATCTGTTGTTCGAGCAGGACGCTCATCACTTCGGCCGTTGGTGGGTGATCAAGGACGACGAGGGCAGCGCCGTCGCCCGACGCTTCGAAGGCATCGACGAGCGGGTCGCCCTCTTCGACGAGGAATCGGTGGTCCCATGCGTCGATGACGTCCGTGACGTCGCCTTTGTCGACAACCCACCCCTCCTCGGTGAGTTCGCCGGTCACTTCGACCGTGATCTCATAGTTGTGGCCGTGTGGCCGCGAGCACTTCCCGTCGTGATGTAGGATTCGATGGCCCGAACTGATTCGGATAGGGTTGTCGTCTCCGATTTGGAGTGTTCGTTGGCCTGCCTCAGCGAGATCGATCGGCTTAGAGTCATCTTTCGATATGCTCTGGGGCATACTTGAAGAATACTTGTGTGAGGGATAAGCGTTGAGATTTGGTCGTCCTGCCGATGCCTCAGGCTGTACGATCGACGGAAGCCATCAAAGAGTGTCAACGGTAAATTTAGAACTCATAGCAAATAGATACACCACGCCTCTGATTCGGGATCTCTAAACCCCCCAATTATGTTTCCCACGCGTAATTGGCAGTGTAATGGTAGCCTCGCTCGCTGAACCTACGGTGCTTGCTGCGGCGAAGGATACGCTGTATCCTGATATTGAGACAAGCCCCGACCAGTACGCGGTCACAGAAACGCAGTTCACGCAATCCACCTGGGGTGGGTGGACTATACTCACCGACAGAGAT
>NZ_NHNZ01000083.1:0-6087 GCF_002727095.1 Halorubrum sp. C191
CCCCAGCCTCGTCGGTCGCCGTCGCTTCGCTCGGCGACCGACTCCCTCGCGCGTGCGGTTCGCGGCCTGACGGCCGCTCACCGGCACGCGCCACCGCATCTGTTTATAACCAGTCTCGCGTCGCTACCAGTCCCGCCCCTCCGGACGAAAACGTTTCCCCCTGTCCGCGCGACGCTCCCCGTATGCGCATCGCCGTCCCCAACAAGGGCCGCCTACACGAGCCGACGCTCTCGCTGTTGGAGCGCGCGGGGCTCCACGTCGAGGAGACCGCCGACCGCCAGCTGTACGCCGACACCGTCGACGAGGACGTGACGGTGCTGTTCGCGCGGGCGGCCGACATCCCCGAGTACGTCCGCGACGGCGCGGCCGACCTCGGCGTCACCGGCCTCGACCAGGCGGCCGAGTCCGGCGGCGTCGTCGACGTCGCGAGCGCGGCGGCCGAGGGCGACCTCGTGGACCTGCTCGATCTGGGCTACGGTTCCTGTCGGCTCGTCCTCGCCGCGCCCGAGGCCGGCGGGGTGTCGGCGGTCGAGGACCTAGCGGACAGGACGGTCGCGACCGAGTTTCCGAACGTCACCCGCGACTACCTCGACCGCGTGGGCGTCGACGCCGACGTGGTCACGGTGACGGGCGCGACGGAGCTGACCCCGCACGTCGACATGGCGGACGCCATCGTCGACATCACCTCGACGGGGACGACGCTGAAAGTGAACCGGCTGGCGGTGATCGACGACGTGCTCGACTCCTCCGTCCGGCTGTTCGCGCGCCCCGACGTGGTCGACGACGCGAAGGTCGAGCAGGTGGTGACCGCCTTCGAGTCCGTCCTCGCCGCGGACGGCCGTCGCTACCTGATGATGAACGCGCCGAAAGAGCGGCTCGACGCAGTGAAGGACGTGATCCCCGGGCTCGGCGGCCCGACCGTGATGGACGTCGAGGCCGACGAGAACGGCAACGGGATGGTGGCGGTCCACGCCGTCGTCGACGAGCGCGACGTGTTCGAGACGATTTCGGAGCTCCGGTCGGTCGGCGCGACCGGCATCCTCGTCACGGAAATCGAGCGCCTCGTGGAGTGAGCGAGAGGCGAAGCGGTCAGTCCCCCGCGTCGTCGCCCTCGCCGATCAGCCGCTCCTTCTCGGCGCGCGACAGCGACTTGACCGCGTACTCCCGCGACATCGCCGCCGACTTCGAGTCGAACGACTCGACGTGGCGGAGGGTGACGGGGGTCCGCCCGCGGGTGTACTTCGCGCCCTCGCCGGCGTCGTGTTCGGCGACGCGCCGCTCGACGTCGGTCGTGTACCCGGTGTAGAGGGTGCCGTCGGCGCACTCGATGACGTACACGTGGTGGTCGGCCACGGTCGGCCGTCCGAGCGCGAGCGGCAAGTGTGTGCGGGTGTGCCCGGAGGGGCAGGCGAACGGAGCAGTCGCTCCCCGTGCGCTCGTCCTTCGATCGGCGTTTCGCCGGTCAGTCCCCGGTTCGAGTCCGCTCGCGAGACACCTCTGCGATGCCCGCGTTCGCGGAGCACTTCGGGCACGCGTTCAGGTCGCCGCGTTCGTCCGCGAAGACGCGAGCGAAGCGGTCCGAGACGTGCGACCCGCAGTGGTCACAGCGTGGCATGTGATGCCGACGTGCGTCGGCAACTACCATACGGGCTCGACGAACTAATACCCTTTTTCGACCCAGTCGGCTGCCGGTATACGGTCGGTTAAGCGAGTCCGGATGTCGCCGGATCTCCTCGCTCGATCCCCCCGCTCACTCGGCGCGCGCGGCGTCGACCGCGCGGGCGATCAGCCCGGCCTGCGCGCCGGCGACGAACCCGGCGTCGACGTTGACGGTCGTCAGCACGGAGCACGACTGGAGCGCCCCCTCCAAAGCCGCCACTCCCTCGCCGCCGACGCCGTAGCCGGTCGAGACGGGGAGCGCGATCACGGGGGCGTCGACGAGGCCGGCGACGACCGTCGGGAGCGCCCCCTCGCGACCCGCCGCGACCACGACGGCGTCCGCCTCGCGGACCCGGTCGGCCTGGTCCACGATCCGGTCGAGGTTGGCGACGCCGACGTCGTCGACCCGGTCGACGGTCGCCCCGATCTCGCGGGCGACGACCGCGGCCTCGCCGGCGACGGGCGCGTCCGCGGTGCCGGCGGCCACGACCGCGACCGCGGCGTCGAGCGAGGGGAGTTCGAAGTCGGCCGCGTGCGCGACGACGGTCCCGGTCCGATCGTCGCGCTCGACCGTCGCGTCCGGTCCCACGTCGCCGACCGCCGACGCCACCGCGGCCGCCGTCGCCTCGTCCGCCCGCGTCACGAGCGCCCGGCCGGTGGTGTCGAGCGCCGTCGTCGCCAGGGCGGCGACCTCCGCGGGTGTCTTGCCCTCCGCGAGGATCGCCTCCGGGATCCCGCGGCGTCGCTCGCGGGCGGCGTCGAAGCGCCCCGCGTCCGTGGTCGCGTAGCCCGCGAGCCGCGACTCCGCCTCCTCGATGCCGATCTCACCCGCCTCCAGCGCCGCTAACGTCTCTCGCATGGGGCGTCGTCGGGGGCGGCCTCGGTCGAAGCTGTCGGTTCGAGCCGGGCGCGCCGCGCGCGAGGTCGAGCCGGGGTCGAAGCGCGTTCGCGAGCGTCACGCGACGACGCGCGCTCCGTCCGGACCGCGCTCGGAGTGGGGTCGGGCCGCGTTTCGCGTCGTGTTCGCGGCGGGGCGGAGACGAGAATCTCACAAGACTTATACGCGCTTGTACTCGCGGCCTCCCGCGAACGGGCCGCACGGCGCCCCTCGCGGTCGAATTCAGGAACTCTTATTAACCATCACCGGGTAGGCCCGATCGCATGGCAGACCTCATTGTCAAAGCGGCCGTCAAGGAAGCCCTGGACGACAAGAACGTCGCTTCGGACTTCTACGACGCGCTGGACGACGAAGTGGACGAGCTGCTCGAAGACGCCGCGCGCCGCGCCGAGGCCAACGACCGGAAGACGGTCCAGCCGCGCGACCTCTAAGACGGAACTCGTTTCCGTTCCATTTTATTTGCGTGCCGCCCGCCGAGCGGCCGCGCTGCGGGGCGTCGCCCGGGGATATCAGACCGACTCGATCCGGACGCCGGACTCGGTGCCGACATGTATCTCGTCGGTCATCCCGACGAACAGCCCGTGCTCGACGACGCCCGGAACCTCGGCCAGCGTCGCCGACAGGGCGACCGGGTCGGCGATCTCGCCGAACGCGCAGTCGAGCACGAGGTTCCCGTTGTCAGTCACCACCGGACCGTCTTTCCGCTCCGCGCGCCGCAGCGTCGGCTCGCCGTCGGCCTCCCGGACGGCCGCGGCGACGGCGGTCCGTCCCGATGGCAGCACCTCGACCGGGACCGGCCGGTCCAGCCGCGGCGACTCCTTCGAGGGGTCCGCGACGACGAGGAAGCGGTCGGCCGCGGCGTCGACCAACTTCTCGCGGGCGTGGGCCGCGCCGCCGCCCTTTATCAGAGCCCCGCCGGTGTCGGGGGCGCCGCCCCCGTCGACGCCGGTCGCCACCTGGTCCGCGCCGTCGATGGCGAGGTCGATACCCGGGCCGTCGAGACCGACCGCCTCGGGGAGGTCGAGGCAGGGAATCCCCGCCCCGACCGCGAGTTCGCGGCTCGCGAACGAGGTCGGGACGCCCCGGACGTCGAGGCCGGCGTCGACCCGGTCCCCGAGCCGCCGGATCGCGTGCGCCGCCGTCGACCCCGTCCCCAGTCCGACCACGTCGCCGTCGGTGACGGCCTCGGCCGCCGACTCGCCGGCGCGCCGCTTCATCGCGTCGCTCCCGCCGCTCGTCTTCATGCGACGAGGTGCGGGCGGAGCTATTGAAAAGGCGTCGGCGGTTCGCTCCGACCGCGCGACCGCCGAAATGTATTACTCGCGACGCGATCAGTCGGAAGTGTGTCCTCGGCAACCGCTGTCCTCCCGCTGTTCGGCCTGACGCTCCTCGGTGCGATGTTCGTGACCGCGGCGCTTCAGTCGCGCGGTCGACTCCCCTTCGCGGTCCCCGAAGGCGCGTACGTCGCCGTCTCGGTCGGGGCCGTCTCCGTCGTCGCGCAGTCCCTCGTCGGGTCGGACCGAGAGACCGTCGCGATCCTCGCCGTCGGGGCCCTCGCATGGGCGACTGGGTACGAGACGGCGCGTGGTGACGACGAGAGGTAGGTCGCCGCCTACTCCAACCGGTCCAAGACGGCCTCCGCGTCGTAGGCCAAGGAGAGTTCGCGGGAGCGGCCGCGGCCGTCGACGTCGGCGTACTCCGCGTCGATCACGCCGAGCTGGTCGAGCTTGTTGATGATCTCCGAGTAGCGGGTGTAGCCGAGCCCCGTCTCGTCGTTGAACGCGTCGTACACCGCGCCGGCGCGCTCGCCGTCGTGCTCGGCGAGGACGCGGACGAGGTCACGTTCGGAGTCGGAGAGCCCGCGCAGCGACCGCGAGAGGTGGACGTGCTTCGACTTGTCGTACGCGTCCTCGACGTCCTCCTTCGAGACGGTCTTCGAGGCGCGCATCTCCGCGTTGAGCCCGGCCCGGCGCAGGAGGTCGATCCCGACCCGGAGGTCGCAGCTCTCGGCGGTGAGGTCGGCGACCCGCTCCAGTTCGGCGTCACCGATGACGCCCTCGTGGAAGCCGCGCTTGGCGCGCTCGGCGAGGATGTCGTAGATCTCGGTCGCGTCGTAGACGGGGAAGTACACCTCCTCGGGCCGGAAGACCGACTGGACACGGGTGTCGAGGTCGTCGATCACGTCGAGCCCGAGGTCCGAGGAGACGACGATGACGCCGATCTTCGCGCCGGAGTGCGCCTCGTGGGCGCGGAGGAGCGAGTACAGCGTGTCGGAGGCCTCGTTCTCGTAGAAGAGGTAGTTCACGTCGTCCAAGGCGACGACGAGCACCTCGTCCTCCTCGACGAGGCGGTCGGTGATCTGGCCGAACAACTTCTTAAACGAGATGCCCGACGACGGGGGTTCGTACTCGAAGATCCCCTCGAACAGCCGGGAGAACACCGCGTAGCGCGTGGAGTCGACCTGGCAGTTGACGCGGACCGTCCGCACCTCGGTCCGGGCGCCGAGCTCGCCGAAGAGCTTCTGGACCGCGGTGGTCTTGCCTGTTCCCGGCGGTCCGCGAACCATCGTGTTGAGCGGGCGGGAGCCGCGAACCGCGGGGCGGAGCGCGTACTTGAGGTTCTCCAGTTGGCTCTCGCGGTGGCGGAACGTCTCGGGGACGTGGTCGATCTCGAACACCGACTCGTCGCGGAACACCGACTCGTCCCACGAGAGCATGTCCCCGCCGTCCCCGGTCATGCGAGTACCACGAGAGGCCGCGCACTTAACCGTTGCCCGGCGTCGGGGCGGAACTGAAACTTGTCGCGCCAGCGTCGGATAAGAGCGATTCCGCCGATCGGTCGTTCACTCTCGGTCCGGCAAGCTTCCGTCCGCGTCGGGCGAGATATCCGCCGGGTCCGCCTCGCCTCCCGCGTCCGCCTCGCGGCGCAACACCAGCACGTGGCGCGTCAGCGACCGGTGAACCCGGCGCTCGAACGCCGCGTCGACGGTCCACCCGGCGTCGCGGGCGGGACCGCGCCAGTCGCGGTCGGCGATCAGCACCGCGCGCGGCGCGACCCGGGCCGCCTCCGCAAGCGCGCCCGCGACGAGGTCGGCCAACTCGTGGCGCGCGATCTTCGACTGTCGGCCGTAGGGGGCGTCGAACGCGACCCCGTCGACGGCGTCGTCGGGAAGCGGGAGCGCGGTCGCGTCGCCGCGGGCGACGTGCCAGTCGGGGGAGGGAGCGTCGGCGTCGTCGGCGAGGTATGCGCGGAAGTTCCGCCGCGCGCCGTCGGCCATCTTCGCCTGCGCGTCGCAGGCGACCGCGTCGGCGCCGACGAGGCCCGCTTCGAGGGGGAGACCGCCGGTGCCGCACATGGGATCGAGCAGGGTCCGCCCGGGGGCGGCGCCCGCGAGGTTAGCGTAGGCGCGGGCGTCGACCGGGGCCATGCTCCCCGGCTGGAAGAAGGGGCGGTCGGTGGGGTCCGGCGCGAAGTCGCGGGCGGCCTCGGCGGCGACCCACCCGAGCGCGCACAGGTCCGCGTCGCCGCCG
>NZ_NHNZ01000033.1:0-623 GCF_002727095.1 Halorubrum sp. C191
CTGTCTCTTACCCATAAGTTCTAATGCCGCAGCTGACGGACTAATGCCGGAAGATGGGGCACCGTTCACGGAGTTGGCGACCAGAACTTGACGAAGATGGACAGCTGCGTGACATGGATGTCTCTGGGTGGATTCGAACGGAGTTTCGATCAGCCGAGTTTGGAGATAAACGTCTCACTGACCGTCTGGTACAGATTGGGGATGAACTCGGCAGCTCGCCTGCCGAGTCCATCCCAGCATCCTGTGAGAATTGGCCGTCCACAAAGGCTACGTACCGATTCTGCGATAATGATCGTGTGACCCCTGGCGAGATCCTCTCCGCTCATAAACAAGCACAGCACTCGCGAGTGCGTGGCGGAGACGAGCTACTGGTCGTCTCCGACACCACATACCTCACCTACCCACGTCATCCGGCGAAAGATGGACTCGGCGACATTAGCTCTGAAGATATTGATGTTGAAGGAGTCAAACTACACTCGTCAATCGGAGTCTGTCCCGACACGCACCGAATGACCGGGGTCATCGACCAGCAGGTGCTGGTCGAGGACCAACAGACAAACGTCGACTACATCACAAACGGCAAAAACGACCCAATTCTCCTTGAGAACGAGCATGAAAAGTGG
>NZ_NHNZ01000151.1:0-1627 GCF_002727095.1 Halorubrum sp. C191
TGCGGTAGGAAACAGGGTGTCTTGCGTTGGGAGATCGTTTGTCCTGCGTTGGGAAACGGTGAGTCCTGCGGTGGGAACCAATGAGTTCTGCGTTGGGAAACGGTGAGTCCTGCGGTGGGAACCAATGAGTTCTGCGGTGGGAACCAATGAGTCCTGTGGCGGAAAACGCTGAGTCCTGCGATAGAGAACGGTGAGTCTTGTATTGGGAAACGGTGAGTCCTGCGGTGGGAAACGACTGATCCTACAGTCGGGAACAACTGATCTTCCATCAGGATACGGTTGATCCTACGGTAGGGAACGGAGGGCAATCTGTCGCCAGCGGCTGGTCCTGCGGTTGAGAACGGACGGGGGTGCGCACGGACAAACGGAGCCATGCGTCCGGACACGGCGGCGTCTGTCTCACACACTGGACACGTCTGCGTCCGGAAGCGGCTACTCACAAGAACTGGATTGGCGAGGCCTGTCCAAGCTATCACCCGGTCAACTGTAGGCCAGCAAGCACTCGAACGGGGGGTAGCGCTGACAGGAACCCAACTTGAGAGTCCGCCACAGGGCATGCGATGTATGCCGCCTGTCACTGCGCCGGGCTTGTCAGGAGCCGCTGTCAGGCGGCGCTGCTGGTGCTACATGGTGAACGCAACCGAGACACCACCGGTGAATGTCGTGTCCAACTGGCGCCCACAGACATGGGTCACGCGGACGGCGCGAGCAGGGACTGGGGGTGTGTTCACTGCGCGAGTGTCGGTCGCTTGCGGGTCGCGACATGTGGTATCGGTAGCATCGCCGGTGGGCAGCCACGAGTCAGCCGTCCCGAGCGACGGTGCGAGCCGGTGGGTACGACTGGATCGAGGGTGGGTAAGACGGGTATGCGGTGCGTGGCGTCGTGTCGGGAGCCTCCCCAAACGACGGTGTTGTCGTCGTGGCTGCGGTGTGTCGCGATCGTCGTTGGCGTCGGGAACGAGGGGGTCGCTGCTGGGGCGCGCACGCAGTGACAACGCGGTGGTCGGGTGGGTCATGATCTGGTCACACGGATCACGCGGGGAGTCCGCAGGGATTTCTCCAGTCGGCGGCATGGATCGACGCGACAGCTCATCGGGTGGTGAACTGGGACACAGTGTTGAGCGAGTGCGTCATGGATGGCTGGCGTCCCGTCTCCTAACGGGGGATGGACTGTGGTCTCGTTCAGGGAGCGATGGCTGCTGGCGAGTCGTGCGTCTCGGTGCGTCGCAGTGGTCACAAGCGGTGTCTCAGTGTGGTGTGTGCGGTCGTTCAGTCGTGCGAGCATGGGCGTGGCGACTAGTGGCGTTGTGCTGAGCGTGATGTCGGCCTGGGGACGACGGCGTCTTGGGTTGTGATTGTGGTGGGGAACACCACGGTCGTGAGGGAACTGCGCGGCGTGGGACAGTCGGTGTTGCTGTAGTGGTGACGGATCGATCGCACGGTGCTGTGGCGGTGTACGAAGCGTCCCGATGACGTCGACAGCGACGCCGCCCGGAAGGGCGCCATGCCAAGAGCGGAGGCGACGTCGTGGTGCGTGTGGTGGGAGGTTGGTCTCACGTCCCGGATCGACTTGGGGACACTTGGGGCCACGGTGGGTTCAGACGAGAATTACGCTGGGCTCTCGGTG
>NZ_NHNZ01000139.1:0-7003 GCF_002727095.1 Halorubrum sp. C191
CCGGCTCCCGATCCGGTCGTATTGTCGCTAAGCACGACCGGATCGGGAGCCGGAATGTCGGCGCTGAACCCGAGTGAAACTGACTCCTTGTCGGACAGCGTTGCGACCGACACACCGGCTGAAATCGACGCAAACACGATGAGGAGTGCGCAGATGACTGCGAACGTCTTATTCATCATCAACCTCCGCTTCCCCGCCGCCGTCTGCTAGGGTGGGAACCGAGGCAGGGGTCGATGGCGTCGGTTCAGGCTCCGGTTCAGGTTTCGAGCGCGCCGCCCGGGCTGTCTGCCACGTGGTGAAGGTTATCCACCCGGTAAACAGGACCCCAAGAAGCCCCGCAGTGAACGCACCAACCGAAATCGGGGTTGGGGCTGCGGTCAGTGAGAACTCTTGGTAGATGTTCCACCCAGCGTATGTGAGCAACGCACCCATCGCTAGCAGCGTCAGCTTCAGGTCAATCGCGGCGACAGTGACGGTGCTGTCCGATTCCGGTTCCGAATCATTGTCGGCGGCGGCGGCCGGGAATTCCCAGTCGTCAGCCTCGTCAACATCCGTAGCGTCTGGATTGTCCAGTACATCTGGAGCGTCTGCGTCTTCATCAAGCGGTACTGACGCTGGCTCTCGGTCGTGTTTGTCCGGCTTGTCGGTGCGCTCGTCTGGTTCCTGCTGAGCCCACGCGAGGAGTTCGCTCACGCCGAGTAACACTAGCGGACTGATGACCAACAAGACGTACCCCACAGGTGTGTTCGCCCACAGAATTATATGACCAATAAGCGGAATTGTGAGAACCACTTTGCCGATAATGGTTTCAGGGGCAACCGTACCTGTATCGGCCTCCTCGTTTGCGTCGCCTTTTGTCTCGTATCTGCCATCAACTTCGCCGACGACGCGATGTGTAGTCGGGACGCTGTCGCCAGGACTTCTGTATGTGATCACGTCGCCATTTTGAACGGGACCAGAGGAGTCGACGATCACCACGTCGCCAGGTGACAGCACTGGCTCCATACTCCCAGAGAGAACAACGTAGCTCTCATCGGCACCGATGACTTGCGGGACGGCGAAGACCGCAAAGGGTGAGATCGCCGCGACGAGAACAATCGTCACGAGCAATGTGCTAGTGCTTCCCATCGATGGCCGCGGCAACTGAGTCATTGGTCACCTCCTGGCGGAGCCGTGGGTGAACCGCTGCGCCCGCGCGTTTCAGGGTCGTTTGTTTTGCCTGAAGATTTCGACTTGCCAGGGTTTCCGGAGTTGTTACCACGGTCTTTCGAGCCTTGGCCGTTGCCGTTACTTCCCGGGGTAAGAGACGGATCGCTGCATCCCGAACAGTCCGCCTCTGGATCGTTCGTACATATGCAGACCAGAATATTACTGATGGCTGTGCCGTCAGGTGCGTACACGATTCCGTCGGCGTCACTACCGGTGAGTCCTACGGTGTCCGTACGAGTGCTATCGTCACGATCGTAGGATTTGGCTCCCGGCCCACCTTTCACCCAGACTGTACAGAGCCTTGGGACAGTCCTATTGCGGTCTGTCCGGTTTTTGAGTCGGAACGCAACCCCGATGGTTTCAGCGCTATCGTCCTTGTCGACGGTCTGGTACACGTCGAGTTCGTACTCAGAGCTGCCCTCAGTGAACGCGTAGACGCCGGGTTCGATCTGGCTCTCGCCGATTCCAGGCTGGTTTCCATTTCCAAGTTCTATCTTCCCAAGTGTCCGGCAGCACGTACAGTCCTCGGCAGGCAGACATGGCCCAGTGTCGATACCAGCGAAAGGGTTCGTCGGGGTAGCGTGCCGACACTGGGTGGCCGACGCCCATAGCGGAAGGTCGACGATCTCCGAGCCGATGTAGTCGGTGAGTTCGTACTCTACAAGCAGACACACCTGGTCGGTTAAGCAGTCAACTCCTCTGGTAGTGGGATCGCCATCGATTTGGCGACCACCACGGAGTGCTGTAGCAACCTCTCTGAGGGAACCGCCCGCGATTGGATCGAGCCGGTCGCCGGCCTCACAGTGGGCGTACGATAGGGTCAGTTGAAGCGCTTCTCCCAGATCAGTTGCTGCTGGAGTGGGGCAGTCAGTTGCGAGCCACAGCGCCGCGGGGTTGTTCACCGCCTGACCGCGCTGTGGGAGCGAGAAAGTGAACAGCGTCCGACCGGACATTCCGTCGGCACCGAGTGTCTCGATCGGGAGCCGAACGCGTGGCCCATCGGCGATACCGTAGCGCTCGGCGGTATCGGCACCCGGACCAGACAATATCTCGTATTCGATCGTTAGGTCAACAGTGCCTGCCGTAAGCGCCGCTTCGAACTTCTCGTCGTCTCGCAACACCGCCGTAGTCCCAGCTTCGGAGGCAGTCCAGGCGAAGCCTCCAACCCCACCGGTAGCTGCGAGTGCTGCCAGCACACGACGGCGGCTAACGGTCATTCGGACCCTCCAACGCGGAATGGGCTGTCGCCGCCACAGGGGCCCCCCGCAAAAGCGAACTTGAATCCGAGGGCGTCACCCTGTGAGCGATTACCGATATTGGGAGGAAGCTCCCACCGGAGCGCGACGCATCGGAGCGAGCCTGGGTCTAAGCACTCAAGCGCGAGCGTGCCATCAGGGCTGCCGATACCGGTCGTTGGTGCAAACGCATCAGTAAACGACGACCGCGCCACCAGCGGTGACTCTAGTGACTCCTCGAAGTTTTTCACCCCATTACACCCACGGAGCGGCGAGCCGTCAAGCCAGATCTCAACGACGGCATCATCACCGAGCTCACCGCGATCTAGTGTGCTGTCGCCGTCTGTCCGCTCCGGCTCATTAATTCCGTTTTCGTCCGTGCTAGTGATCGAGCCGGCAGCCCAGATGTCAAGCGGCTCTGACGGCTCGGTTGTGACGACTTCTAGTCCGACCACAAGCGTGCCGGTATCTCCTGAGAGAACGTTTCCTATAGAGATAACCGGGCCCGAGATATCGGTCACGAAGGTTGCCTCTTCGACGTATCCAGGGGACTGGTCGGGGTTGAGCACTGTATCCGCGTCCGTTTCGTTTCCGTCGCCGGTAGTGCCCCCGACGAGCGCGCCGTTGTACGTCTCGTACCACGCGACGCGGAGACGTCGATCGTCGGTATCGGCACTTTCTGCGGCGTAGGTGTATGCGGAAAACCGCGGCGACGGTTGGCTGAGTGAAAGTCCTCCAACTGCGAGAGCTCCAGCGCCGATTCCGGCTACTAGTTGTCGACGTGTGAATGGCATGTGTTTGGTTTCCCGGATACGCCGGGTCGGTGTACAGAATTTGTCTTCTTCCAACCAGTACGGCGGAGCAGGTCATATGTATGGACCCACTTCCGGACCGGTATGGCCCTAATACCGTTGAGTTGGCCGGTCGTACGACCGGCCGTGGGCTCGAGATTCCTGCGGCTGTCGGGACTACTGCTGCTTCCGGTCTCAACCCGACATCGCATCCGCCTTCGTTCGTTCATCCGACAACCGACTGTGTCACGGACCCGGTCCGCCCGGTTGTCTCCCCACGGTAAGCGAGCGTCAGTACCACTCGCTGTCCGTTCATTTCAACGCCATCACCGTTTGCGTCGCGGAACGAAAACAGCGTTACTTGTGCCGTTTCGTCCGGCATGAGTGACGGTTCCCGGTCCGCGCTGTCAGAGTAACCGTCGCTCCCGAGCGTGATCGTTCCCGGTAAAGCGATTCCACCTGGAATATCGGTGTATCCGGGTGTCGCCGAATCGATATAGACCTCATAGCCCGCCGGGATCGAAGTGTTGTCGACTTCGTCGCTCAACGCGAGAATCACGGGATCGGCGGGTAAAATCGTCAGATCGGTCACCACTACCGACTCACTCAGATTGTTACGGACATCGAACACCAGGCCATACGGACCAGGGTTTGCTGATTCATTTGCTCGGGCATTCAATACCGAGAGGTCTGGCCGAGAGCCGCCGCCGGTGTTATGTCGGGCCTGCTCAGCGTAGACACCGACATCAAACACTACTGAATCGCCTTGTATCTCGTTTGACTGCTCATCTGGAAGCGTGAAGGCCAGCCCAAGGTATCGCGTCGTTGAGTTCGCAAACGGTTCGCGAGCTGGGTCGGCTCCTAGTGCGGGGGCACCGTCGACAACCTCGTTGTAGCTTGTTGATGGATCGCCGTCAAGAGGAATCCCGTTACCGGTTGAGACGAGATCTAGAAACTCTCGAAGCGTGGGGTTTGTCGTAGGATCCTCGTTACCGCCGAAAAACACATGTTCACTCTGGTCAAGGGTCACATTTCCTATAGACTCGTACCAAGCGGTCACGCGGAGCGCGTCGAGCAGTTCGACGATCGGCTCCGCGTTGTCGCCCGCTTTGCGTGTTCCGTCTCGATTTTGATCTTCATCCGGATCGCCCGCCTCAGGCTCCGTAATTTCCCCCTCGTCGGCATGACCAAGCCCGCCGGTCAGCCAAAGATACCCTGGATTGTCGAACAGGTGAAGGCTAATGTCTAGTGTGATTTGATCGCCGGGTTTTAGATCTCCGAATGTCTCTGGGTCAAGTACTACCGAGGCGAAGTCGGGCTCAACCGGCCGATCGACAAACTGTTCGCGAAACCGTGTCTCGATGGCTGTGCGCTGATTCTCAGAGAGTGAGCTAAGATCGCTACTGAATCCTGCTCGGAGAGCGATCTCCTCGCGTGTAAAGATTGGATCTCGAATCCCATCACTCCCTTCGATGAAACTCCCGCTGTTGAGGATGTCGTCGCTCTCCAACAGACGTGTGGGATCTTCGGGGTCGTTAATGAACTCATCAGGCGAAGCATCAACGTAGACGGGGCCGTCAGGGCCGTCGTATGTGACCTGCCAATCAACCTGAAGGTCAAACTCACCGGCGGTGACAGAGTTACCAGCGAACTGTTCGGTGTCGTTGAGGTACGCCGTCGTCCCGAAACCAGCACCCCCCGCGGCGACGCCAGTCATTCCGAGACCAGCGAGCACAGACCGGCGACTGAGGGTGAATGGTTGGTCTTGGCTGTGAGTGTCGCGTGTCATTGTAGTACTCGTTGAAACGAACGCCCGGCAGCGGTCTCGAACCGCTGTGTCAGCCCGCGGCCGGTCCGCGTCTGATCCGGGTCTCGACCCAACCGCCGCTCGTGTGGACGGACGGCTGCGTCGCTGCGCCCCGTGGCGCGACCGTTGAGACAATCCCTCCTGTAGGGGTGTCTCTAGTCGACGACCTCGGTCGGGGTCTGATCCTCGTCCTCGGGGATCATCCCGACGCCGGTGTTGTGCCGGGACTGCTCGGCGTAGAAGCCGATGTCGAAGCCAACCATATCGCCCTGGATCTGGTTCGCGTGGTTAACCGGAAGCCACCACTGGAAGCCAACGCAGTGGGTGACGCCCTCGCCCGTGAACGGGTCGCGGTTCGGGTCGTCCTCGGGGTCAGACAGCTCGTCGAAGGTCGTCGCGCGGTCGCCGTCCAGCGGCACACCGCGGCCCTCATTACCCGAAAGCGCATCCAGCGCCGTCCGGAGGTTGCCATTGAAGAAGACCTCCTCCTGAACCACGACCTCGGCGGCGATGTCGTCGGCGACATCGGCGAAGTTGGTGACGGGGATTTCGTTGTAGAAGCCCGCGCTCGCGATTTCGTCTTCGAGGTAGTCGCTCAGGTCTCGCCCGCCGCCGAGTTCGACGGTACCAGGAGCGATGTTGAGCACCGCGATCCGGGAGCCGTCGGGGCCGGCCTTGACCGCGTCGGCGACCAAGGCGGTTTCGTCCTGTTCGCCTTCCGTGACAGTCCCGCTCGCGGAGTCGTCGTTGTCGTATCCGGGGCTGCCGTCGTCGGCGGAGAACCCGGGACCACGCGGTGCGGAGTACGAGGTGCCGCCGACCGATGCGGAGTAGCTCGGGTCCGGGTTGTCCCCGTCCATGCCGTAGTTCGGGCCGCCGTCGGTGACGACCACCACGACGGGAAGGGCGTCCGCCCGACCCTGATCGTCGAGCACCTGGTCAGCGATGTCGATCGCTCCGGGCATCGGGGTGTTACTTTCGAAGCTGAGGCTCGGGAGGCTGAAGCCGTCGGGAGTGCCGAGCCCGGAGAGGCCCGTCACGCTGCCGCCGCCGAAGCTGACCGCGCCGACCTGCGCGGAGCCGTCCGTCGGGAGAGCGTCGACGAAGGTGTCGACGCCGTCAATAAGCGCCTGTTGCTCGTCTACGCCGTCCTCGTCCGCCCGGATCGAGCCGGAGGTGTCGATCGCGAGCATGATATCGACCTCGCCGCGCCGCTCGACCTGGTTATCACAGTCCGGATCGTACCAGATCCGGACTTCCATCTCGTCAAGTAGCTCTACGACGCCATCTATCTCGTCGGGGTCGTTACGCTCGGGCTCGGTGATGATCCCCTCGCCTGTGAACTCCTCGTTCAGCATACCGTTCATCCAAACGTAGCCGGGATTGTCACACAGGTGGAACGAGAAGGTGACCTCGCCGAAGTCACCGGGCTTGACGTCGCCCAAGTTGATCAGCGGGTCGCCCGGAGTGGTCACGTCGTTGCTCGTCCGGTTGGGTGAGAAGAGACCTTCCCCGCGGGTTTCGGCGTCCGCGTTGCCCACGTCGGTCAGGCCAGCCTCGCCGTTACAGACTTGATCGTCGGTGAAGTCATCCTGGATCCCGTCGTCGTCGCTGTCGGGGAGCGCCTCGATCGAGGTGGCTTCCCAAAAGGCATCTTTGTTCTCTTGGAAGGTCCCATCGCCCAGGAACCGGAGCGCAATAGAGCGCGCATCCGGGTTGTCGACCGCGGGGAGGATGTACTGGTTGTCGTCGAGGATGTCGATCTCGTCCTCAGGAACGAGCTCGACGAGTTCACGCCCGGCCGAGCCGTCATAGTAGTGTTCCTCCCAGTCCACGAGCATGTCCAGCTCGCCCGCAGTCAGTTCATTCCCCTCGAAGTCCTCCTGGTCGCTGAAGAACGCAGATGTGCCAACGCCTGCTCCTGCGGAGGCGATGCCGACGGCACCGAGGCCGGCGAGTAC
>NZ_NHNZ01000223.1:0-5891 GCF_002727095.1 Halorubrum sp. C191
TTTATGTCCGTGAGTATGAATCCGTCGCTCAGTCAGGCGGTACCGAAGCGACCAACTCGACATACTAGCCTGCCGTCAGGATCAGCGCGTAGTTCACGTCAACGTCGAGGCCTCTCTTCAATCAAGTATCGGTGGCGATGGCTGCACAGCCTATTGACTTGCCTCGGTTAACCATGCAAGCGACATCAGAACGTCAGCCAGTTGTCCTTCTCGTCTTCTTCCGGAAAGAAGCTCTCCGCATCGGGTAGCAACGGGTTTGATCCGTTTTCGACGTCCGGGCCAGGCAGACCGACCGCGCTTTCTGGCGGCTCCGTAAACTCGCCCAAGCCCACCATCTCCGCACCGGTTTCCGCATCCACCACGGGATCCTCGATCGACACTCCGGCCTCCCAGTCGGACATTCCCCACCCGAATTCTGGCTGTTCAACCGGTTCCACCACTGATTCTTCAAGCTCGGAGAATCCTGGGTCGACGTCCCTCAGTCCGAAAGGATCGGCATCCCACTGCGGCGGCTCCCATCGCGGCGGTGAATGATTCAACTCTCCATCGACCGCCGGCTCTTTAGCTACACCCACGTCCTGCAATCCGATCGGTTCCTCGCCCATGACCGGCTCCCAGCCAAGGGAGCAACGGTTACTGGAACGTACGCCCTCAAATGTGTCCATCTCTTTACGGCCACCGTAGCCGCTTATGTCAGCTGCTGTCGGGCGATGATTCTCCAGTTCTGAGCCGGATCGCGGATCTGCCTCCGCTGGATGCTGCCGTCTATTAGTGGCTGTAAGCGACTCATGGCGGCGGTTCACACGCCTGTCTTGGTCACTATACCGAGTCTCATAGGTATCGCGGGGTGCCGATTTCCGAATGGTGGCGGTGTCATCCGTCCGCTGACGAGCGTGGTTGTCCGCTGCTGTCGACGGTCGCTCACTGTCGTTTGAGGCTGCGGTACAGGAGCTAGGTGGAGTGGGTGCGAGGAGGGCCTTGAGGAACGAGGAAATCTTGATCTCGATTGGGCTGCGGACCAGCTCGTGGCTCACGGCACTTGGCCCGACATCGATCTCGATGAGATCCGGGACTGGGTCAAGACTGATGAATTCTGGTCCCCAGTCGACGTCGAGGTAGCTGAATCTGGTGTCGATCTGGACGAATTTTACCTCGCGGCTTGAGTCGACCGGGTTGAAATACTGGTTGTCGGTCCTAGTGGGTGAGCTCCGGCTTGGTGAAGCTGTGGAGGTGAGGGGTCTGTTCCGGCGAGTCGACGCCCCCGCCGTTTTCCTCGTCTGGGAGGAATTGGTGTACGAGCCTGTTCGCTGCGTCGACTGGATCTTCTTCGGGAGGTACTGTGGACGTTTCACTGTGGTCGACGACAGGTTCAGCTTCTCCACTGATGTTGGCGGCTCCGAAGGATCCGTGACGTCGCTCGCTGGTTCCGGCTCCTGATCGGTTGATTCTGTGGACTTGGCTGTCTGCGGTGTATTAACTGGCTGTGAGTCGGTCTGCTGCGTCGTTGAAGCTGTCGTGGACTCGCTGGACGTGCTAGAATACGTGGGTTCGGGAGCAGGCTGTAGACGTCGGGGAGACGGCGGCGATATCACTGTATACGCCATCATCGTTGTCCCGGCGACGATACCAGTGACCGCGTACCAGAGGCCGAGTGGAGAACGCAGAGAGTCCACGAGCAAGAGGGCTGCCCCGCCGAGGACCACGAATAGGGCACCAAGACGGCCGAATACCGTCATTTCCATACAGTACGTCAAGTTAGCTTAAATATCTGCTCCCAATACAGATCGTCTACGTACGGATTTAGGGGCCGGAATAAAGCTTATACGCGATTCAACGGTTGGTTGACACGTCAGAATGACGTCCGGACTGCTCAAAGCCCTCCTGCAGACGGCGAACTACTTCCAGAACTGGCGGAAGGGCGACCCCGAGAGGGCCACGCAGCGAGGCCGCAAGTATCTGTTCTGGATACTGGTCGGTGGTGTTGCCAGCCTGTGGTTCCTCTACCAGCACGGGATCGCCGTCCCAGTCGACTTTGCTATGTTCACTGGCGGCTTGCTACTCGTCGAACTGTTCGAGTTTGGGATGCTGCTTCGGATCGGGATGGCGGTCGATCCACTGGTCGGCGGTGTCCTCGGGACGATCGGGCTCGGCACCCTGGCGAAGTTCTTCCGTGATCTCGGCGGGATCTCTGCGGCGATAAACTACTTTTTCTCCATCCGATAGCAGTCTTCCTTACTGCGGTTACCTTGCACACTCAGGGTTGGGACTGAACAGATCGATATCGGGGTCCAGTGACTGAATCATTCTCCGGTCGAGGAACTCGACCGGCTTTCCTCATCGTCACTTAGGATGTTTTTCGCATAAACCCCTCGTGTTCAGATAAGCTGATTCCATGCGAAGCTGAACGATCTGAGCCAATCGTCGGCGGTTTCTGCTTCGGCGTTGCTAAAACAGTTTGAGAAACAGACAGTTCGGCGTTTTATTTCTCTAAAGACATGTTCAACGGCATTCCGATTTCCATGTTTTTCGTATTTGAAATCGAAGCCGTGGCGTTGACACGCATCTTGTAACGAGTGCGATCCATCGACGAGAAACACGGCGTCGGAGACGTCGTGTTTCTCGGAGAGTTCCGCTAGAAACGAATGAGCGAGAACCTTTGTTGTCGTCGGCTCAAGCTTTGTATGGAGCAATTCGCTTGTCTCGGGATCGACGGCAGCATACAGCCAATATTGCTGATCGTTGAGTCGGATCACAGTCTCGTCAACTGCAATGTGATCCGGAGACCGACCAGCTTCGGGCTGTAGATCGGCCTTGTGAACCCAATTATGAACCGTTGATCGAGCACGTTCGACACCAAATATCTCAAGTATAGAAACTGTATTCGAAAGTGATAGGCCAGCAAGATGGAGCTGAATACCGAGCTTCATCAGCAATCTCGGTGTCGCTTCTCGTTCCACAAAACCTAATTCGATCTGGTCGATACTACCGCTGAGGCGTGTGTTTTCGGGCATGAACCACTCAGAAAACACACTGCCTCGCTCTTCATTCTTATCTGAACACCGCCCGACGACCGGAAGGTAGATTTAAATAGCTCATCGACCACGTTGTCACCATGTCGAACAACCAGCTCTCAAAACCCGCGGCCAAGGTAGCCGTCCGGAACGTCGGGGGGATCGACGAAGTGGAAGTCGCCGTTCCTCGGGGCGTCTCCGTCCTAGTTGGCCGCAACGCCACGAACCGGACATCATTCCTACAGGCGTTAATGGCGGGTCTCGGCAGCGAACGCAGTTCCCTGAAAGGCGACGCCGACGAGGGGTCAGTGACGCTGGAACTCGGGGGCAAGACGTACACGCGAACGCTCACGCGCCGGAACGGGGCGGTCGAGTTCGGTGGCGATCCGTATCTCGACGACCCGGAACTCGCAGACCTGTTCGCGTTTCTGGTCGAGAATAACGAGGCGCGTCGGGCGGTGGCACGTGATGAGGACCTGCGGAAGATCATCATGCGGCCGATCGACACGGACCACATCGAGGCGGAGATCGAGACGTGTCGACGGCAGCGTGACGAGCTCAAGGCAGAGATCGAGCGGCTGAACGAGCTGGAACGAGAGCTACCGGAGTTGGAGGTTGACCGCCGCGAGATACGGGCGGAGCTCGACGACGCCCGTGACGAACTCGCGGCCGTCCGGGAGCAACTGGACCGACTTGATGCTGGCGTCGAGGAGAGCCGCACGCGTAAGCAGGAGCTTGAGGACGCGTTCCAGCGCGTCCGGGAAGCCCGCGCCGATCTGGAGGAACTTGAGTTCGACCTCGAGACCGAACGGTCGACGCTTGCCCAGCTCGAAGGGGAGTGCGACGACCTCGAGGAGACCCTCGCGGCAGTCGACGATCTTGAAGAGAATCCGGATCGGCTCGCAGGACGTATCGACGAGCTGCGTCGGCGCAAGCGCTCGTTGGATGACACAATAAACCAACTCGGGAGCGTGATCAGCTTCAACGAGGACATGGTCGAGGGGGACGGTCTCGACGTCGATGCCGCCATCGAGGAGGCGGCGGACGGACGCGATCCCACTGCGGCGCTGACCACCGGAGGGGAGACGGCGTGCTGGACGTGTGGATCCGAGGTGGACACGGACCAGATCGAGATCACGCTCGACCGGCTACGCGAATTCAGGGCGTCGAAGCTCGATGAACGGAACAAGCTCCGTTCGGAGATCAATGAACTCACCGACCGCCAGTCCGAGCTGCAGCGACAGCAGCGCGAACGACGGGAATCCGAGCGGCGCCTCTCGGAGGTCCAGTCCGAGATCGAGTCCACTCGGACACGCATCGACGACATCGAGGACCGGATAGCCGAAAAGGAGTCGGAGATCGAGGAATTGGAATCCGAGGCGGAGTCCATCGACGTGGAGGGACACGACGAGGCGCTTGAGCTTCACCGCGAGGCAAACGGCATCGAGCTTCGCATCGACCGCCTCGAGGACGACCTGGAGGAGATCGAATCGACGATTGAGGAGCGCGAGGCGGCCATCGATGGGCGTGCCTCTCTCGAAGACGAGCGTGAAGAGATCTCGGAGCGTTTGACCGACCTCCGAACGCGCGTCGACCGCATCGAGGAGCAGGCTGTCGAGTCGTTCAACGGCCACATGGACACGGTGCTCGACGTCCTCGAGTACGAGAACCTCGATCGCATCTGGATCGAGCGGCGTGAGGCGGAGGTTCGCGAGGGCCGCCGTAAGGTGACGAAAACCCAGTTCGACCTCCACATCGTCCGCACGGCCGACGACGGCACCACGTACGAGGACACGATCGACCACCTCTCGGAGAGCGAACGAGAGGTGACGGGGCTCGTCTTTGCGCTCGCCGGCTACCTCGTCCACGAGGTCCACGAGGCGGTGCCGTTCATCATCCTCGACTCGCTGGAGGCGATCGACGCCGACCGTATCGCCCGCGTCGTGGACTACTTCCGCGACCACGCAGAATACCTAGTCGCCGCCCTCCTCCCGGAGGACGCTGCCGCGCTCCCCGAGATGTACACCTACGTCGAGAGGATCGACTGACCCCGGCTCGTCATCGACGGCCGCGCCACTCGGGGACGGCCACGAACTATTACACCGTTAATTTTGTAACGGTACCAGAGCTACTACCGGTATGACGCAGTCGAGCGGCAGACGGACCAAGGTCTCGCGGGTCATCGAGGAGTACGACCTCGAAGGGATGGGCGCACAGCTGGAGGCGTCGTGGACGGATGAGACCGGCGAGCGGATGAGCCTCCGGGACCTCGCTGACGAGTTCAATCAGGCGGTGCTGGAAGCGGCGCTCAGGAGGGTCGGTGTCTCCCCGGTGAGCTTCCAAGTGGACGGAACGTACGAGTCGCTCAGGCACGGCTCCGGTCCCGAGAGAACGCGCGCGAAGCGCCGACTGGAGCGTGAGGGAGCCGACCCAGAGAGGCTTACGAACGACTTTGTGACCCACCAAGCGATCCACACGTATCTCACGACGGACCGGAACGCGAGCCTCCCGGAGAACGAGACGGCGCCGGTCGAGCGGAAGGTCGAAACGATCGAGAAACTCGAGGGGCGAGTCGCCGCGGTGTCGGAGTCCGCGGTCGCCTCGCTGGCATCAGTTGACGAGCTCGACCGGGATGACTACGACATCCTTGTTGACCTCCGTGCGGTCTGTCCGGCCTGCGGGTCGGACTACCCCCTCGGCGAACTGTTTCGGAACGGCGGCTGTGGATGCGCACGGTAAATAATATCAACTTGAAAGGATACAAAACTGGATGATAATACTACAGTATAGTCTCACTTCGATGAGCTCACTATCTTGGTCCGGACGGGCGACCGAAGCCATCCACCGCTGAGAGTAACCGTTTGCTCGGTTGAGCGCGTT
>NZ_NHNZ01000223.1:6002-6227 GCF_002727095.1 Halorubrum sp. C191
GTCGTCCGCGTTTCGGCGGATGACCTGCGGTCCCGTCTTCGTGTCGTGCTTCCACCGCGCTGTGATGTGAATGTCGAGAATAGCCAGCGATCCCACGTTAGTCAATGTCGTCACTTTTAGCGTCTGTACCGTCCGTCCTGCCCGCTAGCGAAAGTACGAGGGTACACGCCGCCGGTCGAAGAACGTGCTGTCGAGAGCGGCGTGGCCGGACTGCGGGTGCTGCTG
>NZ_NHNZ01000204.1:0-4181 GCF_002727095.1 Halorubrum sp. C191
CCCAAGACAGCGTCCATATCGTTCCGTACATTGTGTCTCAGTACACGGTTCAACACCTGTACCCGCTCCTCGCGGTCGCGCCGTCCGGTGACATCCCGAGCGATAGTGACCACACGCTGCTCGCCGCCTATCTCTGTCAAGGTCGCATTGACTTCAAGCCATACAACATCGCCGCTGGCGGTCCGCAACGCCCACTCGATGTCTCTCGCCGGGTCACCGGATTTGGCCACGTCGCGGACAACCTCCCCGATTGTGTCCGCATCGAATCCGAGTGCCGTCGCCGTCACCTCTTCCGGGTCCATATCGATGATTGTGTCACGGTCATATCCGAGGAGCTCACACATGGTGTCGTTGACATCGAGTAGCTCCGCAGTCTGCGGGTCGTAGACTCCGATTACGTCCGTCACACCGTTGAAGATCTGTTCGAACTCTCGTTCGCGGCGCTTCCGCTCCGTGATATCACGCTGGATCGACAGAACTCGCTGTTCACCACCGATCTCGGCCGTCGCCAACGTGACCTCGATCCATGACTGCTCTTCGTCCGGCGGGGCGAGTTTCCACTCGATGGTCTTCGGTTCACCCGAACGGGCCACAGTCTGAATCAGTTCTTTACCGCGTTCCGCTGTGTACCCGTCCTCAGTTTCGCTGAGACCCTCGATACCGAGGTCGCGAATACGCTCAAGATCGTCGCACCCCACGAGCTCGTGATACGAGTCGTTCACACTGACGAAGGAGAGCGTCTCTGGGTCGAAGATGGCGATAGCGTCGTTGACTCCGTTGAATATCTGCTCGTACTCCCGCTCGCGGCGTTTCTGTTCTGTAATATCACGCATCAGCGAGAGGACACGTCGCTGACCACCTACGGTCGCGACTGTGAGGTTCGCTTCGACGAGACGGTTGTCGCCCTCAGCGGTCTCAATTCGCCACTCGACTGTTTCATCTTCCTCGGTTTCGCCGACGTCGGTGATAAGCCGTCTCGCGCGCTCATCGGTGTACCCCTCCTCGGGAACACTGAGGTCATTGATTCCTTGTTGAAGAATCGTGTCGTAGTCGTATCCGAACAGTTCGACGTAACTGTCGTTCACGTCGACCATTTCACCCGTGTCAGGGTCGTGAACTGCGATCGCAGTGGTCACGCCGTTAAATATCTGCTCATACTCGCGCTCGCGGCGTCGCGTATCGGTAACGTCCCGAATGACTCCGACGATCCGATCGACGGCACCGCCTGGACCGCGGCTCGGATAGCCGCGTACCTCAACCCAACGTGTCTCACCGCCAACGCGGAGTCTGTGACTGAATGTGTACGGACCCGACTCCTCCTCGCGGATGTGTTCGCTCATAGCGATAAGATCCGATCGGTACGCCTCGCGGTCCTCCGGATGAACGGCGTCGAGAACGGCCATCGGGTCGTCATACAGGCGTTCGACCGGTTGGTCGAACAAATCCGCGTAGGCCTCGTTGATAAAGAGAACCTCCGAGAGGTCCGCACGTGCCAGATAGACGACCTCATCGATATGAGTCGATATCTCGCGGAACTGACGACGCTGGCGTCGACGGTCGGTCACGTCCGTGGCGGTCGCCAACACCAGTTCCTGATCGTCTATCGTGACTGTCGTCAGCGTCGCTTCGACCCAGACGTGTTCGCCGTCAGCCGTCTCAAGCGGCCATTCGATTGGACCGACCGTTCCGCTCTCCGTCGCGGAGGTGATAACCTCCATGGCAGCGGCCTGATCGTACCCGTCGATACTCGCAGTGTAATCGCCGACCTGCATAGAAATGAGTTCCGCTCGATCATACTTCAGCAACTCACAGAGCCGCTGATTCGCATGAATCAACTCTCCCGTCTCGGGGTCATGAAGTGTGAGTGGCTCAGAGACGTTGTCGTAGATGGTCCGATAGTCGGGAGTCGGCTGTACCTCTGTCGCGGTAACCGCTCGCTTGAGCACGGTCGTCGGAGATTGTGCGAGCAGTTCCCACGGGAGATACTCCGTTACACCGGCCTCAAGCGCCTCAGCGATTGATGCCTCTGTAGGGGCGACGTACACCACCGGTGGGGCGGAGTCACGGGTGGCGTTCTGGACCACCCAGTTGCTGACCCCGGTCAGTGACGCGGCTGTGTCAGCGTCTGTCCGGTCGGCGCTGCCCGACTCAGGTGTTACCGCGGCAACCACACAATCGAACTCCTCAACTGAGCCGGGAGCGTCACGTCCGGCAGGCACTATTGAAACAGCCACGTCAAGCGAATCCTGCGCGTCTTGGAGGGTCGTTTCGACCGACGCTGGCCCCACCACGCCAATTGTCGGGTGTCGTTGCGTGAAGCCCTCGGCCATTTTCTCTGTGAGTTGAAGTTTATAGAACAATAACGCTATGGTCGTGCTACCGGTTGTTTGGGCCGGTAGACGGCTAATTTATTGAACCCCTTGGTCGCTGATAGTTTGTCGAGGCTGTGCTACATACAGAGCGCGTATCTACCCCGAGACGCCCTTTCGATAGCCTTTCCGAAGAAGTTGCCCCGTACCTACGACAGTAAGTACTACTGCGCCGGTTACAACCGCTGAGTGGACGATTTTATACGATGGAAACGGCGTGTATCGGCCGAGAATGAGCAGCGTTGTCGCTATTATCCACAGAATATACAATCCGATACTAGTTTGATGAAGCGTCTTGCGGATCATTGGTCTTTGGAAAGCAGTACACCTCTTTTTACAAGTGTCGTGGACAGTTGTCGCCAAGATAGAAGTAAGACAATCGCCCAGAACACGGTCCAGATGTTCACAAAGAGCGGTGAGCCGAGTAGCCCCTCACTAGCCAAGAACCCAGATGCGAGCAGTGGGTTTGCGATTCGCAGTACGACAATTAAGAATAGAACAAACGGAAGGAGAAGCATCCCGGTAAAAATGATCCACCGCCGTTGCTGTGAGAGCACACTAGCGGCTCGGTATAGTGGGGGACCGATAAGCAGCAGAACGATGCTGAGGCCGATAGCGAGGCGCACAGTTGGATCAACAGTCGGGAAGGCTCCACGCAGGATGACCATTTCGTCACCCCCGGACTGCGCCACAGTATACAGCCGACCGAAGGGCATTGTCGCGAAAACAAGGCAAAATCCTGCGGACCGTTTGGCCGGTGACTCTGCCGGATTCAGTAACCGATACCCGATCCACATCAACCCGTAGCTCCAGAGGAGTCCTGCGAGCGGTGCTAAAACAATCTCGGGCGTTTTCGAACAAGCGAGCTGCCAACTGTTGAAATTTCGTGGGCCCCACGCACCACAGATGAGACGACCGACCCCCGTGTGCGCGATCTCGTGGATCTCGTTGTGTACGAAGAGCAACGCCACGAACGCGACTGCCCAGCGGCTATCTCCGTTGAAAACTAGTGGTTGCTCAGAGTTCATCGACGGTAGCCGACCCACGGCACTGTTCCTCCGTTAGAAACGGTCTGTCCATACCGAGCTCATATGATCTTCGGGTGACAGCGGCACAGTAGTTAGCTCGATTGGAATCACAGCGACCCGCGTAACTTATCAAGTAAAATACTTTTTTGCGGAGAGGCGATCGCTGATGATGTTCCAGCGCCATGTGTTTCTATACGATGGTTGGGTTAATAATGGCTAATAAGGTGTTTCAGGAGCAGAAACGTACGATTCGGTAGGTGAATCTGACCTGATAAGAAGCGGGGTGAGCGAACTGTAAACCTGAAGTTCCTACCGGTCGGGGTTCCTCTGCGTTTACACGGAGAAGGATGTCAATCGGTAGTTCCACACCACTCCTAGTGAACTAGTCTTCGAAGCGGAACGGGTTTTCGCGGCCAGAAACTCGGCCTTTGCTATCATTAGCTAACATCGTTTGAGATCGTATATGGGAACTCGGAGCAACGTTGCTAGGCCAGATACAGGAGTGAAAGGGGTATTTCTGAGTGTGGGCAGTGCGGGGGTGCTTACAGCACTAGGAGTTATCGCCGCATTTGCGTCAGTTATTGTCGTTGATCCACTATTTGGCACCATCAGAACAGAATGGGAGCCATTCGGAGAGTTATTACAGAATTATATTGTCCAACCGGGATTTGGCCTCATCGCCGCTTGTTATATTTGGCGGCGTGACGACTACAACCCGCTGGACCGAATTCAGACGCCCTCAGTTGAAGGAATTGCGTGGATTGGACTCATACTCACGGACATA
>NZ_NHNZ01000028.1:0-8159 GCF_002727095.1 Halorubrum sp. C191
CCCAAGACAGCGTCCATATCATTCCGTACATTGTGTCTCAGTACACGGTTCAACACCTGTACCCGCTCCTCGCGGTCGCGCCGTCCAGTGACATCCCGAGCGATAGTGACCACACGCTGCTCGCCGCCTATCTCTGTTAAGGTCGCATTGACTTCAAGCCATACAACATCGCCGCTGGCGGTCCGCAACGCCCACTCGATGTCTCTCGCCGGGTCACCGGATTTGGCCACGTCGCGGACAACCTCCCCGATTGTGTCCGCATCGAATCCGAGTGCCGTCGCAGTCACCTCTTCCGGGTCCATATCGATGATTGTGTCACGGTCATATCCGAGGAGCTCACACATGGTGTCGTTGACATCGAGTAGCTCCGCAGTCTGCGGGTCGTAGACTCCGATTACGTCCGTCACACCGTTGAAGATCTGTTCGAACTCTCGTTCGCGGCGCTTCCGCTCCGTGATATCACGCTGGATCGACAGGACTCGCTGTTCACCACCGATCTCAGCCGTCGCCAACGTGACCTCGATCCATGACTGTTCCTCGTCCGGCGGGGCGAGTTCCCACTCGATAGTCTTCGGTTCACCCGAACGGGCGACAGTCTGAATCAGTTCTTTACCGCGTTCCGGTGTGTACCCGTCTTCAGTTGCGCTGAGACCCTCGATACCGAGTTCGCGAATACGCTCAAGATCGTCGCACCCTACAAGTTCGAGATACGAATCATTCACACTGACAAAGGAGAGCGTCTCCGGGTCAAAGATGGCGATAGCGTCGTTGACTCCGTTGAAAATCTGCTCGTACTCGCGCTCGCGGCGTCTCTGTTCGGTAATATCGCGTATCAAGCCGAGGACACGGCGCTGTCCGCCTACGGTTGCGACTGTGAGGTTCGCTTCGACGAGACGGTGTTCGCCGTCGGCAGTCTCGATTCGCCATTCAACGGTCTCATCCTCCTCGTTCTCGGCGACATCGGTGATGAGATCCTTCGCTCGCGCACCGGTATACCCCTCATCAGGGACACTGAGACCGTTGATACCCTGTTGAAGGATCGTCTCGTAGTCGTATTCGAATAACTCGACGTAGCTGTCGTTCACATCGACGATCTCACCCGTGTCGGGGTCGTGGACTGCGATTGCGGTAGTCACGCCGTTAAATATCTGCTCGTACTCGCGCTCGCGGCGTCGCGTATCGGTGACGTCCCGAATGACTCCGACGATTCGGTCGACAGCACCGCCCGGGCCGCGGCTCGGGTAGCCGCTTACCTCTACCCAGCGCGTCTCGCCGTCCACGCGGAGTCGGTGACTGAACGTGTACGGCCCCGGCTCCTCCCCGCGGATGTGTTCGCTCATAGCGATAAGATCCGAGCGGTACGCCTCACGGTCCTCCGGATGGACGGCGTCAAGAACGGCCATCGGGTCGTCATACACGCGGTCGACCGGTTGGTCGAACAAATCCGCATAGGCCTCGTTGATAAAGAGCACCTCCGAGAGGTCCGCACGTGCTAAATAAACGACCTCATCCATATGCGTCGATATCTCGCGAAACTGACGGCGCTGTCGTCGACGATCGGTCACGTCCGTGGCCGTCGCCAACACCAGTTCCTGACCGTCTATCGTGACCGTCGTCAGCGTCGCTTCGACCCAGACGTGTTGACCGTCAGCCGTCTCAAGCGGCCATTCAATTGGACCGACGGTTCCGTCCTCTGTTGCGGAGGTGATAACCTCCATGGCAGCGGCCTGATCGTAGCCGTCGATGCTCGCAGTGTAATCACCAACCTGCATGGAAATGAGCTCCGCTCGGTCATACTTCAGCAACTCACAGAGCCGCCGATTCGCGTGGATCAACTCTCCCGTCTGTGGGTCATGAAGTGTGAGTGGCTCAGAGACATTGTCGTAGATGGTCCGATAGTCGCGAGTCGGCTGTACTTCTGTCGCGGTAACCGCCCGCTTGAGCACTGTTGTCGGCGATCGCGAGAGCAGTTCCCACGGGAGGTACTCCGTTACACCGGCCTCAAGCGCTTGAGCGATCGATACCTCCGTAGGGGCGACATACACCACCGGTGGGCTGGAGTCAAGGGTGGCGTTCCGGACCACCCAGTTGCTGACCTCAGTCAGTGACGCGGCTGCGTCAGCGTCTGTCCGATCGGCGCTGCCCGACTCAGGCGTTACCGCGGCAATCAGACAATCGAACTCCTCGACTGAGTCGGGAGTATCACGCTCGACAGGTGCTATTGAAATAGCCACGTCAAGCGAATCCTGTGCGTCTTGGAGCGTCGTTTCGACCGACTCTGGCCCCACCACGCCAATTGTCGGGTGTCGTTGCGTGAAGACCTCAGACATTCTCTCTGTAGGTTGAAGTTTATAGAATAATAACGCTACTCCCGTGCTAGCGGTTGTTTGGGCCGATAGAGGATCAAGATGGTTCAGATATTCCAGCCCCCAATGAGTACGCCGGCCGGGGAAATCGTGTTTGCTACAGTGATAAGTCGATTAGATCACTATCCAATACAGCAGTCGATACGGAGCGTAATTTGATAACTCAGCTTTGAACGTTAGCGTCGGAGAAGTCCGTAATCGGCATCATCCGTCTTCACTACCGCCTACGTCATGCTCCTACTTCAACGTTCAAAGCTGAGTTGATAATATAAACGTTCGCTGCCGATCTGAAGATTGTATTCGCGTACTGACAACCTGCGGCTGTCTACCGATTTCCGATCCCGTAACACTGCGACCCAGTTTATAAAGAGTCGATACAGATGACGACGATGTATGGCTTTGAGTCCCTGTCACCGCGACGACCGACGGTCTCCATCAGTAGTTCAATGTAAAAAACAGCTACACAGCGACTATACGAGAGGCAATGACGACAGTTGACGCCTTCCAGACCGCTGTCGGCGATACTCGAGAGTACGCCGGTGCACTCGGGGTTTTCGGCTGGCTCAAATTCGCCGCGCTCATTCTGTTCGTCAGTCTCGGCCCCAGCATCGCGAGTCGGGTGGGGCGGTTCGCCGCGCTCGCTAGTGTGTCCGGCGAGCCGTCAGATGTTGTGTCAGCACCCGCACTGCTCGTGATCGCAGCCGCCGGACTGCTTGCGATCCAGTATATCAACGCGGTCGCGGATCTGGTGATTATCGAGTCGCTGTGTACGAATCGGCTCCGAGTGGGAGAGTACGCCCGCCACAACCTCTGGCGTGGAGCCGAACTGTTCGGCTTCCGACTCGTACTGCTGGTGGGGGCGGCCCTGATCGTGACGGCGTCCATAATCGCAAGCGGCGCAACAACCCCCGAAGAGCTTCGGACAGTTGGGCCAACGGCCGGGGCGCTAATCGCTGCTGGCGTAATCGTGGCTGCCGTAATGTATCTCGTGGTTGGGACGCTGACGACATCGTTTGTCGTCCCGATCATGCAGCGTACGGACACGGGACCGATCGCCGGCTGGCAGCGGTTTGGGGCCGGTACCACTGGGAATCGATTGGCAGTAGCGGGCTACGTCGTTTTGTCGTGGGTAATTGGTGGAATCGCCACCTCGCTCAAGTTCCTGATTTCATCTTTCTTTACTGCTATCCTTGGCGGATTCGCAGTCCTGACGCTGTCGGCAGTTGCAGAAACCACCGCGCTGCAGGTCACCGTCGGTGGTGTCTTTCTGCTTGGCTATCTACTGTTTGTCTACGTGGTGACGGTCGTTATTAACGCCCCAATCAAGAGCTACCTCTGGTATGCTGCACTTGAACTGCTCGGGCTGTGTAACGCCGACCTCGACTTTCTCGGTGTCGCCAGCGATAGTGACTCTTTCGACAGCCGTGCACACAGCGTGGCGGAGGTCACAAGCCACACCGACGACGACCGCAACGAGAGCAACGACGATGAGAAGTGAGAATGGTGATGATTCAAGACATCGCTGGTCGTGAATAATGCTGTTTAGGAGGGATTGTGTTGACTGTTGATGGATTTCTGCCTAGACTGTTACTTAGTATTACAATTGCATGGATAGGATTGACTGCGATGACTAGTGGGGTCAAATCTCTGAAAGGTTGGTGGGAGGTGTTAACAACAGATTCAATGTCAATCGCTGAGGCTATTGTAACTAATGAAGTGACTCAGATCCGAGGCCGTGTTCGTCCAACCCAATCAAATAGCGCTCTTGTCTCACCATTACGGAATGAACAATGTGTAGCTTATGAGTATAACATTAGTAAAATAGTACAGGATACCGGTCGCAGCTCTATTGATTCTGACATTAAGTATAGCTCGTTTATTATTTCTGATGGAACTGCGGATATTCTTGTTAATCCTGACGAAGGTAGTTTGTCGATCAATATGACAGCGAATAGACCCACCAGTAAACGAGAGATTATGGAACAAACTGCTGATGAACGGCTTGACTTGGAACCATCAGCGTATACATCGGACATAGGCGAACTCACAGTACCTATCGAGTTAAGTGAAGGAACAATCAGCATTGGCGAGAAAATCACTGTCATTGGAAAAGCTGATCCGGTGCTAGAGGAAGCAACCACAGATGTGGATGCAGCCATGACATCTGAGGAAAACTACTTGGCAGTGATGAATGACGACCCGGGAAAGACCGCGCTGAAAAAAGCCGCTCGGGGAGCTTTTCTGTTGATAGTGGGGTTACTCTTCAACATTTTCGCACTACTCGTTCTCACCACCGCTATCTCTGACATAATATAAGCGGGGCAGTACTGAGAGGGATCTGATGAGTTGCGTACTGTATCCAGCAGTACCTTCTCGATGTATTCTATTTCTGCCAAGGACTGCGTGACCAAGACAGAGATTACACTCAGCAATCCTAATCTCTCAACAAAGCAGTTCTGATCAATTGCGCATCATCAATAAAAAATATACATTCCGAACATACTCCCGACCACAATACCGACGACTGCTTTTAGAATTTCTTGCCAATTAGACCTACTGAAACCATACCAGATGAGTCCAATCGGAATAACTGCCAAGATTTCATCACCCCACGACGGAATCCGACTTCCATCAACCATCGAGTTCATCAAAAAGTGGACCACCGTCGCAACAGCGCCAACAAAGAACGCAGTAATACGGCTCCACTGAAACTCTGACCAGCATAGACTATCGCTTGGAGGACCACCACCGATGAGCTCGCGCTTAGAGGGCATGGTTCGTATAGTGTGGTTTGTACTAAAGAATCCATGCTACACTTGCGCGCTGTATTCGGCAAAACGTCGAGAACATATCACCGGTTGAGGATTCTAACAGAGCCCACTCGGATTAATTCACATCGATTAAATCGTCGAACGGATTCGTGTCCGCGCTATCATTTCACGCCTACTACCCGGTGACGAGAGTTTAAAAAGTGGCAAGTATCTCCTACACAACGAGACAGCGAATTACGGACGTTTTATACCCGTCAACCGGTTATTCACGCGTGGTGGTTATGACGATTCCGTTACCCCCACTGAAACTCGATTTCTACTAATAGTCTTCAAGCTGTGAATCCTAATACGTAGCAGTTGGTGTTCGCCATTCGCAGGAAGATAGATGCACCGGTAGATACTTCATTCTGGCCTCACCTAGTATGTCATAAGCAAAATCAGCCCACCAACCCGTATTTAGACCACAATTCACCATGTCAACTGAGATAATTATAGAGAAAGAACGATTGGACTATATGCTTGATGCATTTGACATGGAGATCGACGATGAGGGGTATGTGGTGGACCGAGATGGCAATAGAGTCCGGTCCACAGATGGGGACCCAATTCAAAAAGACAAAATTGGAATGGCTGGACACGGATCTGTAGAATTTGTTAAAGACGACATTTCGTCGCTAACAAATTACCTTCGACGGTAGAGCGGTTTTGAATGTGTACTATTTCTGAATTTCTTTCTAGCCTGTTTCAAGACGACGAATCCTCATCTGAAGTGTCTGGTGCTGCAGATGGAAGAGGGCAAGAAGATGCTAGTGTAAAAGGAATACCTGTTGACAGAGATCAAATCAACCCGGATTCCATCGACAGCCTACATATTTGTGAAAACAATTCTGGCCATGTCTTCTTGTTGAATGACTCCAATGAGAATGTTGAGTTATTTGTTGACCCTGAAAACGTTGAGGACGAATCTCGCGAGGAAAGTCTACGGGTATTCTGGGAGTTACATTCGGCTTTTGATGGGTTCATCATTGACGCTCTGGCGAACTACATACTTGCATATAAGAGAGGAAATGGTGACGAGTACATAGACAGAGTATGCCAATTCTATGAGGGAAAGGTACCCCACGAATATTTGATGATGATTGAAGATTCAATGATGCTGAGATTAGGTACGGAAGAATTTGATTCTACATTAGACGAGATCCGCGATAGAAAAAGACAAATAAAAGAAACATATGAAAATCATGATGCATATGCTGTTGCCTCCCTTTGTTCAGCTGGTTATTTAGATCGAGGAGGGTTATTCTGGACGCTGTATGAAGAGAAAATAAAAAATGGTGAATATACTGATTCCGATTATGAAGAGTGGTTCTTGAAATACGTCCGGAAAACCCCCTTTGTCGTTTTTGTAAAACGCGAGGATAGTGCGATGGATGTATACGATGCACTGATCGGAAGATCGTGGAGAATGCATCGGTACGATGTGGATTTTGATTATATCCACATACGAGGAAGGGGCCCAGATAATCATAAAACGATCAATGAAATGCTCACATCAAAAGAGATCACCGAAAATCATCCAAATCTGATATATGAAAAAGAGATTGTAGATGGAGAACTGATTGTTAATATAGATCCTAACTCAATCTGAATGCCTTCTTTAGAAGAATTAAAACAAATTCTTGGCAGCGAATCTGCCCTGTTAGTATATATTCCATTAGTAAATTATGGTCTCATAATCAATAACTCACCGAACTCTAGTGAAATGATTGTTATCAGTGTATTTTCTGCTATTTTTGCAAGTATTTTATACACGGTTGTCAAGGGCAATCCTAGCCTGTCATCGAGTCAGACAGTTCTATTTTTGCTCGCATTCCTTGTATGGGCAATCTTTCTAGGGTATAGTATGTATAGACTCATCTCGTTATTCGGGACCCCAACCCCAATTCCAGAAGCACTCTTTCTACTATCTGCATCTATAATCACATTAATCATTTCTGATGGTCTTTCTATGATAATTTTGGATGGTTATGATGGTGCATTAGGTCCTCGGTGAAGTGTGATTCACCCCCTAGTATTGACAGTTTCTTTTATTACACCTACATATTAGTATTATTTTGTTGAACCACACTGAATCGCAATAGCCTAATTACTGAAAATTCACTTACTAGATAGATCTCCAGCCCTGAACGATTACTTGGTCTGCGATCAATTCGAAGCCCTGCTACATCAGCAGTCTTCAGCGATCAACGGTTTCAGCTCGGTTCATGTCTGAAGAGATGATTTCAACACCTATGAAAGCCTGCTAGCACAACAAACCACGTCTGCGATACTATATTTTTCGCCGAGGTCGGTCCGTTCTTGTCTACGAAGAGAAAACCGCAAGCAGCCACGGCGATAGCTCAGGAAACAGCCGGCAGGCGGTCAGAACGTGATGGAGTTAGCTGCGGCTCACACCGATTGCGACCGGCCAATGAGGGCCGCCGCCCGGCGGCCCTCAGGCACTCACCTCTGGTGGATCGTACACCTCCTCACGCTCCAGCATATGGAAGATCGACACGAGCAGTTTCCGCGCTGTTGCGACGATCGCTATCTGGTGGTTCTTCCGCTGTTTCAACCGAGCGTAGAAGCGTCCAAGATACGGATCGTTACACCGATGAACCGCCGTTTGAACACACTGAACGAGGATCCAGCGTAAGTCTCCACTTCCCCGTTTCGAGATCGATCCTTCAGTCCGCGAGTCACCTGACTCGCGGACGACCGGATCCAATCCCGCGTAGCTCACTACCTGATTCGCCTCGTTGAACCGGTCGATCTCACCGATCTCCGAGGTGATCAGCAACGACGAGTAGAAACTCACGCCGGGAATCGTCATCAACAGCTGCGTCTCCTCCAGAGACGCAGCGGTCTCTTCGATCATCTCTTCGAGTTCCTCGATCTGAGCGGTGAGCTCGTCGATGATCGAGAGGAACGACTCCATCAACTGATCGCCGACTACACCGAGCGAGAAATCCTCGCCGGCGAG
>NZ_NHNZ01000163.1:0-12849 GCF_002727095.1 Halorubrum sp. C191
TGTGGGTAAGAGACAGGCCTTTAGGTGCGGGATGAATCCGGCAAGCTCTCTACACCCACCATTCGATCCGAGACTCTACAGTAGAATTAAGACTAGTTCGGCAACGGACCGCGAGTGAGTGGGCGCTACAGGATTTGAACCCGTGGCAACTTGGTCCGAAGCCAAGCACTCTGTCCAAACTGAGCTAAGCGCCCTCACGTCGGCTTACATCCGAGAGCGTGTTAAGTCCCGCGATTCGAAACCGGCGCCGCGCAGTCCGTCGGTTCCGGCCCGGCGTCGCCGATCGGTCGATTCGCCTGCGTGATAGATTTCCACGGTTCGGCGGCGTTCGGCCCCCCACTGGCGGCCGAATTCGCCGTCCGATCGGGTCCACGGCCCGATCGAGACGCGCCGTCGCGTCGCAGGGGCCGATCAAAAAGAATATTATTCGGAGCGGGCATGTTCAGGTAGTAGATGTGTCTTGGTCGCACGGCCTCGCGGCCGAACGAGTGGATCGCGCCGACGTCGCCGCCCCCGAGGTGCGTCCATGTATGAGCTGACGCCGCATTTCGACGCCGAGGTCGATCCCGGGACCAACATTCTGTTGACCGGCCCGCCGCTCAGCGGGAAGCGGTCGATCATGATGGACGTCCTCGCCGCAGGGACCGATCGCGACGAGGGCGCCATCGTCGTCACCACCAAGGACGGCGCCGATCGGGTGCTCCGCGACTACGAGGAGCGGACGCCCTACGAGGGGAAGCCCGTCGCGGTCGTCGACTGCGTCACCCGCCAGCAGGGGGGCGAGACCCGCGAGTCCGACCGTATCAAGTACGCCTCCTCGCCGGTAGACATGACCGGGATCGGGATCAAGCTCTCCGAGTTCCTCCAGGCGTTCGGCGACCGCGGTATCGATCAGAACCGCGTGATGGTCCACTCGCTGTCGACGCTGCTGATGTACTCGGACCTCCAGACGGTGTTCCGGTTCCTCCACGTGTTCACGGGCCGCGTCCAGAGCGTCGACGGACTGGGACTGTACAGCATCGACTCGACCGCCCACGACGACCAGGCGATGAACACGCTCAAACAGCTGTTCGACGGCATCGTCACCGTCCCCGAGGACGGCGACCCCGAGATCCGACTCCCCTGACCGGGAGCCGACGACCACGCTTCTCTTCACAGCGGCTAGGGATCCGTTTAATCGCATGGCGATCGAATCGTCGACCATGCCCGTCACGGACGACGCCGGACTCGACCGCCTGCTCGACGCCGAGACGATCGCCGTCGTCGGCTGTTCGACGACGCCCGGGAAGGCCGCGCACGACGTGCCCGCGTATCTTCAGGACCGGGGGTACCGCGTGATCCCGGTGAATCCGTTCGCGGACGAGGTGCTCGGCGAACCGGCGTACGACGCGGTCGGCGACGTGGAAGAAGAGATCGACATCGTTGACGTGTTCCGGCCGAGCGAGGAGGTCCCGGAGATCGCCGAGGCCGTCCGCGAGCGACACGCGTCGCGCGGCGACGCCGGGACGCTGTGGCTCCAACTCGGGATCAGCCACGACGAGGCGGCCGCGGCCGCGGAGGAGGACGGGATCGACGTCGTTCAGGACCGCTGTCTCAAGGTCGAACACGGTCGGCTGCGCGGATAACGGACCGGGCGGCGGCCGCGGTACCGGCCGGTGTCTGGGCGGCGTCGCGCCGCTCCGCCACCTACCCCTCCCACTCCTCGAAGGACCGGTAGACGCCCTTCGAGAGGTAGCGCTCGGAGGAGTCGGGGAAGACGGTGACGACCGCGTCGTGCGGGGCGTCTATCTTGCCGTCGCGGATCTCCCGCGCGACCCCCTTCGCCGCGATCGCGTTCGCGGCCGACGAGGAGGCGACGAGGTGGCCCTCCTCGCTCGCGAGCCGGCCCATCTCCTCGTGGACGTCGCGGTCGTCTATCGCTTGGATCTCGTCGACGAGGTCCGGGTCGAACAGCTCGTTGCGTCCGGTGTCGTGGGTGCCGATCCCCTCGGTCTTGTACGCCTCGTGGTCGACGTCCTCGCCGAGGAACTCGCGGTACGCGGAGCCGGCCGGCTCGACCGCGACGACGTGGGTGTCCGGGTCGGCCTCGCGGAAGTAGCGGGCGATCCCCATCAGCGTCCCGCCCGTGCCGCAGCCGGCGACGACCGCGCCGACCTCGCCGTCGAGGGCCTCGTCGATCTCGGGGGCGGTCGTCTCGTAGTGTGCCTCGGCGTTGAGCGGGTTCGAGAACTGTTGGGGGACGACCGCGTCGTCGAGCTCCGCCGCGATCTCGTGGGCGCGGTCGATCGCGAGCCCCATCCCGTCCTCGCTCGGCGTGTTCACCACCTCGGCGCCGAGCGCGCGCATGAGCTGCTGTTTCTCCACCGAGAAGCGCTCGGGAACGACGAAGACGGCGTTTAACCCCAGCTGCTTGGCGGCGACCGCGAGCCCGATCCCGGTGTTGCCGGCGGTCGGCTCGACCACGGTGCCGCCCTCGCCGAGGTCGCCCCGCTCCAGCATGCGTTCGAGCATGTACCTCCCGATGCGGTCCTTGATGCTCGCTCCCGGGTTGAACGACTCCAGCTTGGCGTACACCGGCACCGCGGTCGGCGCGTCGTGGACCTCGACGAGCGGCGTCTCCCCGATCGCCTCCAACACCGACGACAGGGGCTCCCGATGACTGGTCATAGGGCGGCAAACGTTGCCGGGTGATTTGTGTGTTGCCATCGCTCGCTCCCGATCCGGGGCTCCAGAGCGGCGGCGTGACTTGCCGGGATCTGGCGGCGAGCGCCGAACGATGTCCGGTCGACCGTGACGCTCGGCGCCGCGGATCGAACACACTTATGCCGGTCGTCCGGTTCCGACACTGTATGAGCGAGACCGATGCGGAGGCCGAGGTGACGGTCGTCCTGCCGGACGGATCAGAACTCACCGTTCCGGCGGGCTCGACAGTCGAGGATGTCGCCTTCGAGATCGGCCCCGGGCTCGGTCGCGACACCGTCGCGGGGAAGATCGACGGCGAACTCGTCGAGAAGCACGCGGCGGTCCACGACGGCGCGCGGATCGAGATCGTCACCGACCAGTCCGACGAGTACCTCACGGTGTTGCGCCATTCCGCGGCCCACGTGTTCGCGCAGGCGCTCCAGCGGCTCCACCCGGAGGCGACGCTGACGATCGGCCCGCCGACCGACGACGGCTTCTACTACGACGTGACCGACGTGGACGTCGACGAGGACGACCTGGCCGCCGTCGAGGCGGAGATGGACGAGATAATCGCCGCCGACTACGACATCGAGCGCGAGGTCCGCTCGCGCGAGGAGGCGAAAGAGATCTACGCCGACAACGAGTACAAACGCCAGATACTCGACGAAGAGGCCGACGGCGAGGAGGTCACCTTCTACGTCCAGGACGACTGGCAGGACCTCTGTCAGGGCCCCCACGTCGAGTCGACAGGCGAGATCGGCGCGGCGACGCTGCTCGAGGTGTCGGCCGCCTACTGGCGCGGCGACGAGGAGAACGACACGCTGACGCGCGTGTACGGCACCGCGTTCGCGAGCGAGTCCGACCTCGAAGAGTACCTCGAACTCCGCGAGGAGGCCCAAGAGCGCGACCACCGAAAGATCGGGCAGGAGATGAACCTCTTCTCGATCCCGACGGTGACCGGCCCCGGCCTGCCGCTGTACCACCCGCCGGGGAAGACGGTGCTGCGCGAGCTGTCCGACTTCGCGAACGAGCTCAACCGCGAGAAGGGGTACGAGGAGGTCGAGACGCCGCACGTGTTCCGGACGGAGCTGTGGAAGCAGTCCGGCCACTACGAGAACTACAAGGACGACATGTTCCTCCTCGACGTGAACGACGAGGAGTACGGCCTGAAGCCGATGAACTGCCCGGGCCACGCGACGATCTTCGACCAGCAGAACTGGTCGTACCGCGACCTCCCCCAGCGCTACTTCGAGAACGGGAAGGTGTACCGGAAAGAGCAGCGCGGCGAGCTGTCGGGCCTCTCGCGCGTCTGGTCGTTCACCATCGACGACGGCCACCTGTTCGTCCGCCCCGACCAGATCCGGCAGGAGATCGAGTCGGTGATCGAGATGATCTTCGAGGTCGTGGAGACGCTCGATCTGGAGGTCGAGGTCGCCTTAGCGACCCGCCCCGACAAGTCCGTCGGCGGCGACGAGATCTGGGAGTCCGCCGAGGAGCAGCTCCGCGACGTGCTCGAATCGGGCGGCTACGACTACGACATCGAGCCCGGCGACGGCGCGTTCTACGGCCCGAAGATCGACTTCGGCTTCGAGGACGCTCTCGGCCGCGTCTGGGACGGTCCGACCGTCCAGCTCGACTTCAACATGCCCGACCGGTTCGACCTGACCTACACGGGCGAGGACAACGAGGAGCACCAGCCGGTGATGATCCACCGGGCGCTGTACGGGAGCTACGAGCGGTTCTTCATGGTGCTGATCGAGCACTTCGACGGGAACTTCCCGCTGTGGCTCGCGCCGGAGCAGGTTCGGATCCTCCCCGTCTCCGACGAGACGCTGGGCTACGCCCACCGCGTGAAGAACGAGCTGGAAGACGCGGGCTTCCGCGTCGAGGTCGAGGACCGCGACTGGACCGTCGGCCGCAAGATCCGCGCGGGCCACGACGACCGCCTCCCGTACATGGTCATCGTCGGCGACGACGAGCAGGAGGCGGGCACGGTCTCGGTGCGCGACCGCTTCGAGAACCAGCGCGGCGACGTCGACCTCGACACGTTCGTCGACCACCTCGTCGACGAGCGCGCGGAGAAGCGGACGGAGCCGGACTTCGTCGACGCCGAGTGACCGAACGGCTCAGGCGGCCTCGACGCCGGTGATCTCGAACCGGGCGCCGTCCGCCTCGGACGCCGTCACTCGCACCGCCCAGCCGTGCGCGTCGGCGATCTCGGCGACGATGTTCAGCCCGAACCCCGTCCCGTCCGTCGTCGTCGTGTAGCCGGTCTCGAACACCTGGTCCCGCTCCGCTTCGGGGATCCCTTCTCCGTCGTCGGCCACGTAGAACCCGGCGCCGTCCGCGAGCGGTCCGACGGTGACCGTCACGTCCTCGCCGCCGTGTTCCACGGCGTTCCGGAACAGGTTCTCGAACAGCTGTCGCAGCCGCGCCTCGTCGGCGAGGACTTCAGAGTCGTCGAGCGCGACGCGGAGCGTCCCGCCCCGACTGTCGCTCGTCTTCCACGCGTCGGTCGCGAGCGCCGCGAGGTCGACCGGGTCCGGGTCCTCGACGTCGCTCCCCTCGCGCGCGAGCGCCAGCAGGTCGTCGATGAGCGTCTCCATCCGTGAGAGCGACCGCTCGATCGGGGCGATGTGGTCGCTGTCGGACTCCTCCGCGAGGAGGTCCAGCCGACCCCGGGCGGCCGTGAGCGGGTTCCGGAGGTCGTGGCTCACGACGCTGGCGAACTCGTCGAGCCGGTCGCGTTCGCGTTCGAGCTGCTCCGCCGCGTGCTGTCGCTCCAGCTCGTAGCTCACCCACCGCGTCAGCAGTTCGACGAACGTCCGCTGCGTGTCCGTGAACGGCTCGCCGCGCGGCGTGGTCGCGGCGAAGCAGAGCGTCCCGTACTGCTCGCCGTCGATCTCGACCTGTCCGCCGATGTACGTCTCGAGGCCGAACGTCTCGTAGGCCGAGTCGTCGTTCCACCCGTTCTCGGAGGCGTCGACGACTGTCAACAGCCGGTCGCGCTCGATGGTCCGCTTACAGTACGCCTCGTCGAGGGGGCAGGTCTCGCCGGCCTGTAGCAGCGGGTGTTCCGCGTGCGATATCTCGACGTGCTGGGTGCCGTCCTCGATCCGGGTGAGGAAGCCGTTCGGCACGTCGAGGTACTCGCAGCCGAGCGTCAGTATCGCCTCGACCTTCTCCTCGAAGGTGCGGTCCTGGTCCGAGGAGACCGCGTAGAGGCGCTGGATGGCCCGGAGGCTCTCCCGCTGGCGCCGCTCTAGGTCGCGTCGCTCGGTGATGTCCCGGAGGTACACCGAGAGCCCCTCGTCGGAGGGGAACACGCGCACGTCGAACCAGACGCCCAGCGGTTCGTAGTACGAGTCGAACGAGACGGACTCTTGGACGTCCATGGCGTGGTGGTACCGCTCGTAGAACTCCGTCCCGGTCGAATTCGGGATCGAGTCCCACAGGTGACACCCCACAACCGTCTCGCTCGGATCGACCGCGTCGTCGCGCATCGCGGCCCGCAGGATCCGCCGTCCCTCCTCGTTGGCGTACGTGACCCTCCAGTCCGCGTCGAGGGCGAAGAACCCGTCGGCCATCCGGTCGATGACGGTCTGGAGGTCCTGGTCTGCGCTCGATTCGCCCGCGCGGTCGCTCATGTCGCGTCATACGCGTCACGGGGATTTAGGTACCGGTGGTCACCGCCCCGGACCACCGAGCGTCTGCGCGGGTCGACGGAGTTCGATCGGCCGGGCGCCCGCTCGCGGTGCGGCGACTTCGATCGTCCGGGCACCCGCTCGCGGCGCAGCGATAGCGGCCGGCCGTCGTCGTCGGCCGTCACTGCGTCGGCGAGCCCGCGCGTTCCGTCGGGTTTTTGTCACCGCTGGCTGGACTCAAGCGCATGTCAGAGCGATACGCCGAACGCGGCGTCGACGAGAAAGCGCCCGACGTGGGGGAGCTGACGCCGCCGGACCGCACGCTGATGGGCCCCGGTCCGAGCGACGTCCACCCGCGCGTCCTCAAGGCGATGAGCACGCCGCTCGTCGGCCACCTCGACCCGTCGTTCGTCGAGATCATGGACGAGGTCCAGGAGCTGTTGCGCTACACGTTCCGGACCGACAACCAGTGGACGATCCCGGTCTCCGGGACCGGGTCGGCGTCGATGGAGGCCGCCATCGGCAACCTCGTCGAGCCGGGCGACACGATGCTGGTACCGACGAACGGCTACTTCGGCGGCCGGATGAAGTCGATGGCCGAGCGCGCGGGCGGCGAGGTCGTCGAGGTGGACGCCCCGTGGGGCGAGCCCCTCCACCCCGTCGACGTCGAGCGCGCGTTCAACGAACAGCAGCCGGACGTGTTCGGGTTCGTCCACGCGGAGACGTCGACGGGCGTCCGCCAGCCGAACGTCTCCGAACTGACCGACATCGCGCACGCTCACGACGCGTTCGTGATCGCGGACTGCGTCACCTCGCTCGGCGGCGTCGAGATGCGCGTCGACGAGTGGGGCGTCGACGCCGCCTACTCCGGCCCGCAGAAGTGCCTCTCGTGTCCGCCGGGGGCGAGCCCACTCACGCTCAACGACCGCGCGATGAACAAGGTGCTCGACCGCGAGGAGCCGGCCCGCTCGTGGTACCTCGACCTCTCGCTGTTGGAGGGGTACTGGGGCGACGAGCGCGCGTACCACCACACCGCGCCGATCACGAACGTGTACGCGCTCCGCGAGGCGCTCCGCCTCGTCGCCGAGGAGGGGATCGAAGAGCGGTGGACGCGTCACCGCGAGGTCGCCGGCGACCTGAAGGTAGGGCTCCGCGATCTGGGCCTCGAAATGAACGCTCCCGACGAGTACTGGCTCCCAAGTCTGAACGCGGTCCGGGTGCCCGACGGGGTCGACGACGCCGCCGTCATCGACCGCCTGCTCGACGAGTACGACCTGGAGATCGCCTCCGGGCTCGGGGACCTGGAGGGCGACATCTGGCGCATCGGCTGTATGGGGCACTCTGCCCGCCCGAAGAACGTCGAGTACGTCCTCGCGGCGCTCGAGGGCGCCCTGGCCGAGCAGGGGTACTGACGCGTCGCGGCAGCGCGACCGCGCCCGCTCCGGCTATCGAGAGGTTTTTTACCGTCCGTCCCCCGTCCCGCTAAGGGTATGAACGATCTACGAACCGGGCTGAGCTACGGGGACGTGCTGCTCGTCCCGCAGCGGTCGCCCGTCGACAGCCGGAGCGACGTGGACCTGTCGACGCGGTTCACGCCGAACGTCGAACTGGAGACCCCGCTGGTCTCGGCGGCGATGGACACCGTCACGGAGGCCGAACTGGCGATCGAGCTCTCGCGGGCCGGCGGGCTCGGCGTCCTCCACCGCTTCCTCACCGTCGACGAGCAGTCGGCGCAGGTCGAGCGGGTGGCCGCGGCCGGCGAGCGGGTCGCGGCCGCGGTCGGCATCAACGAGGACCACCTCGCTCGCAGCGCCGCGCTGGTCGACGCCGGCGTGGACGCGATCGTCGTCGACGTCGCGCACGGCCACCTCGACCGGACGATCGCGGCCGTCGAGGAGATCGCGGCGGAGTTCCCGGAGACGGACCTCGTCGCCGGCAACGTCGCCACGCCGGCGGGCGTCGAGGACCTCACGGCGGCCGGGGCCGACTGCGTGAAGGTCGGCATCGGGCCGGGTTCGCACTGTACGACGCGGAAGGTCGCCGGGGCCGGCGTCCCACAGCTCACCGCGGTCGACGACTGCGCGACCGCGGCCGCGGACCTCGACGTGACGATCTGCGCCGACGGCGGCATTCGGACCTCCGGCGACGCGGCGAAGGCGCTGATGGCGGGGGCCGACACGGTGATGCTCGGGAGCCTCTTCGCCGGGACGGCGGAGGCCCCGGGGGCGGTCGTCGAGGTCGACGGGACGCGGTACAAGCGGTCGCGCGGGATGGCGACGACCGCCGCCGCCGAGGACCGGGACGACAAAGGCGCGAACGTGGGCGCCGACGAGGGCGTCGAGGCGCTGACGCCGTTCAAGGGCCCGGTGGGGACGGTCGCCGAGGAGTTCTGCCAGGGGATTCGTTCGGGCCTCTCGTACTGCGGCGGGCACACGCTCGAAGGCGCCCGGGAGCGCGCCGAGTTCATGCGCGTCGCCCCCGGCGCGAAGGAGCGCGAGGGGTTCCACACCGACGACGACTGGGAGGGGATCAGCGTGGACAGCGAGACGAAGCGGGTCGCCGACTCGACCGGCGGGTCGGCCGCCGAGGGCGACGACTGAACGGTCAACTGCGTCCGGTCCCGTCGCCGGCGGACACGAGGTGCGACCCGGTGCGTCACTGCGTGACGATATCACGGACCGCTTTTCACCGTGAGCGGACAGTCCGGCGTATGGCCGACGCCTTCGGACGCGCGCTCCGCGACCACAACCGTGGCGACCGGACGGAGCCGCTCTACCAGGGAGACGGCGAGGCGGTCCGCGAACATCCGATCGAGGCGTTCTATTTCACCGAGTTCGACCCCGACGACGAGGCGGGGTCGTGGCTAGCGTCCCGGCTGGAGTGCCCGCTGGTCGACCTCGGCGCCGGCGCTGGCCGCCACGCGCTGCGGTTTCAGGAGCGGTTCGAGACGGTGGCCGTCGAAGCCAGCCCGGCGCTCGTCGAGACAATGCGGGACCGCGGCGTCGCCGACGCGAGGGAGGGCGACATGTTCGCCCTCCGCGAGTCGTTCGAGCGCGACCGATTCGCGTCGGCGCTCGCGATCGGGACGCAGATCGGGCTGGCGGGGTCGATGCGCGGGCTCTCGGCGTTCCTCAGCGACCTCGCGTTCGTGACGACGCCCGACGCGACCGCGGTGGTCGACTGCTACGATCCCGAGCACTCCGAGGCGGCAGACCTGTTCGGCTACCGCGCGGACCCGACGCCGGGGCTCGCGCACCGCCTCATGTGGTTCCGGTACGACGGGGAGACGGACCCGACGCTCCACTTCCGGCTGTTCTCGCCGGACCGACTCCGCGAGGCCGCCGTCGAGACCGACTGGGTCGTGGACGCGGTCGACCGCGAGGGCTCCGGCAACGGCCCGCACTACCGGGCCGCGCTGCGGAAGCGGTAAGGGGACGTAACCGCTCGGTGTGCGGGTCGCACGCGGCCCTACCACGTCGTCAGCGCCGCACGACCGTGGTCCCGCGCGAGGATCGCGAGGAACGCGAAGACGCCGGTGACCGCGAACGCGCCGCCGACGTAGAAGACGGACGCCATGCTCACCTCGACCATGAGCCAGCCGGCGATGAGAGGGCCGGCCACCGACCCCGGCCGCCACACCAGCTCTCGGATGCCGAAACTGGAGGCGACGCCGCCGTCGTCGGTCCCCTCGTCGGCGAACAGCGCCATGCTGGCCGGCTCCCGGAACGAGTCGGCGACGCCGAGGAGTCCCGAGAGGCAGACGAGCGGAAGGTACGCCGGCGGGAGCGCGCCCAGTACGGGGACCGTGACGCCGCTACCGAGGGCGGCACCGATCGGCGCCGAGAACGGGATCGCCATCGCGATCACCCAGTAGGCTCCGCCGCCGCCGAACACGAACAGCGACCGCCCGTAGGCGTCTGAGAGCCGACCCGTGAACAGTTGCCCGACCATGTTGGTCGCCTTCTCGGCGGTGACCGTCACCGCCACCGCGGTCGCCCCGACCGCGAGCCCCCCGCCGCCGACCGCCGTCCCCGCGTAGATGGGAACCCACGTCCGGACCATCGTCACCGCGAAGGCGTACTGCGCCCGGAACGTCGATATCGTCAGGAGCTTGCGGTTGACCGCGAGGTCGGTGAAGGGGAACCCCTCGATCCGCGTCGGGTCGTCGTCGAGCACGCCCCACGTGACGAGCCACGCGGCCACCATCAGCGCCGTGATGACCCCGAAGACGGGGCCGAAGCCGACGGCGTCGTAGATGGCGCCCGCGCCGAGGGAGCCGAGTATCGAGGCGGCGAACGAGGCGGCGTTCGCCTTCCCGATCTTGTCTGCCCGGGTGCCCGCTTCGGCGATCTGGCCGACGAGCGAGAGCGTCATCAGCCCCGCGCCGGTGACGACGAACCCCTGAAGCGCGCGCACGGCGACGAACGTGGCCGAGGAGTCGACCAGCGGGAACAGCGCGTACACGCCCGCACCGGCCACGAGAACGGCGAGGAGGACGCGCCGCTTGTCGAACCGGTCGCCGGCCCACGCGAGCGGGACCACCGCGGCCGTCTGCGCGAGCGTGAACCCGGTGGTGTACATCCCGATGACGAAGCCGGCCGAGACCGTGACGCCCAACACGGTGACCGCCTGCGGGTCCAAGGCGTTGATGTACGTCGGCAGAAGCGTCAGCAACGTGATGAAGCCGAACCCCTCCGCGAACCGAGTGAGGTACAGCGCCCAGAACTGCGATCGCTTCGGTCCGTCCGTCGCGTTGCTCACACGCGTCCGCCGTCCGGTGATTCAAAAGGGGTTACGGTTCGAAGGCCGGGGCCCGACGCTCGACGGCTCGTCCGCCCGGACCGGGGCGGCTACAGCGTGTCGGCGAACTTGTCGCGCCGGAAGAGGTCGATCTCCTGGGCCGTCGAGCCGGGCCGCGACGCGGCGAAGGCGATCGCCTCAGCCACCTCCTCGGGCTCGGTGACGCTCCCGGGCTCGAACCGCTCCTCGAACGGCTCGCCGTCCTCGCTCCCGAACTCCGTCCGGACCTCCGAGGGGTTGACCACGGAGACGGCCACGCCCTCGTCGCCGACCTGCGCCGCGACGCTGTGCGCGAACCCGCGGACCCACCACTTCGTCGCGGCGTACACGGGGTTGAACGACCGCGGGTACTCCCCGGCGAAGCTGCCGACCGCGATCAGGCTCCCCTCGCTCTCCGTGAGGTGCGGGAGCGCCGCGCGCGTGAGGAAGAACGCGCCGTCGACGTTCGTCTCCTGCATCACCGAGTACTCCTCGTCGGTCATCGTCGCCACGTCGCTCCCGCGGGCGACGCCCGCGTTGACGACGGCCACGTTGAGGTCGCCGAACTCGTCGACCGCGGCCTCGACCGCCGCTTGCGAGGTCGCCGGGTCGCGCACGTCGCCGTCCGCGACCACGGCCCCGACGTCGTGCTCGGACCGCACGTCGTCCGCGACCGATTCGAGCGCCTCGCGCCGCCGCGCCACGAGGACGACGTTCGCCCCGCGCTCGGCGAGCGCGTGCGCCGTCGCCTCACCGATTCCCGAACTCGCTCCCGTTATCACCGCCGCCGCGTCGTCGAGACTCGACATGTACGCAGCGTCGTCGTCGGCGAAGCACATAAATCACCCACGCCGCGGCGAGCGGCGCAGGGGCGGTTGAACGAACTGCTCGCCGACCGCCTCAGCGGTTGGAGGAGGTGACGCGTCGGTGGTTCGCGCCCGCCCGCATGTCCACGTGGCCGCAGCGCTCGCACCGCCACACGTACGCGCCGGTCTTCACCGCCGCCCGTTCGCCGTCGACCCGTTCGGTCCAGTCGCTCCCGCGCTGGGCGCACTCGTCGGGGCGGTACTTGCTCTCGACGGACTCCTGCTCGGCGACGCCGTCGCCGTCGCCGACCGCGATCCCCTCGGCGACGGCGCGAACGTCCTCGCCGCTCATCCGTCGTCGCAGCCGAGTCAGCTACTTCCGGAAGCGCTCGGTCCGGCCGACGAGTCGGTCGTACCGGCCGTCGTCCGTCGGATCACCGCCGTCCCGCCACTCGTACGCCGAGATGAGCACGGTGGTCCGGTAGTGCTGGTCCAAGAGCAGGTGGTAGTCGGCCCGGTGGAACAGCGTCTCGACGGTGTCGACGAGGTCCGCTTCGAACACCGGGCGTTCGATGTCGCGGCCGTACGGCGCCTCCGCGTCCGGGGCCGACCGCTCCCTGACGCAGAGCACGCGACAGTGCGACGCCTCCGACCGCGACCGTTCCAGTATCTCCTCGGCCGCCCCGTCGCCGAGCGACTCGTCCGGCACGAGGACCGCGACCCCGCCGTCGAACGCCTCGGCGAACTGGGCGGTCGTCAGCCCTCGGCGGGGGCGTACTCGTCGAGCTAGAGCCCGGAGAGGTCGGCCCGGGTCTTGTTCGCCTCGCAGACGACGACCGACGAGGCGAGAAGCGCCACGGGAATCACCCACCGCGGGCCGCTCGGCGCGACCGCCCGACCGGCCGCGGCGTGGCGTCACTCATACTGTCAGCTAAATA
>NZ_NHNZ01000044.1:0-6413 GCF_002727095.1 Halorubrum sp. C191
GCGGGGTTCACCGGAGCTGAACCCCGCGGAAGAGTGTTGGAGACAACTTGATCAAGAACTTGGGAACCGCCTGTTTGACACACTCGACGATCTCCGTGAGGCTGCTCTCTCTGTACTCAACCGGGTCGAAATCCCAGATGTGTTTGCGTATTTATGTCCGTGAGTATCATCGCGCTCCGTCGGCGCGGCGCTCGACTCGTGCATCGACTCGGAGAGCCGCCTCGGCTCGACGAAGAACGGGTGGACGGTCGTGAGGTCCTCGACGAGCGGGACGGCCGTCTCGACCGACCGCTCCGCGCGCCGGAGGTCAGCCTCGATGAAATGACGTTATATTGATTATTTCTGGGTGTTTCGTCGAACACAGCGCGGGTAGCCGGGATAATCTGTTCGGTCGCTGCCGTGCTGAATGCCCGGATAAGTGCGCCACATGGGCTCGTTTCGACCCTCGATCACGGCCTCGACCGGCGCTCGGAGCGCCGAGGGCTCTCGTACATATCGAAATTATTTAAATATCGCATACTGGAATACATCCAAAAATGGCTCCCGACACTCAGATGAATCCCGTCGTTATCGTGGGGGCGGCGATCATCGTCGTAACAGGGGTGATGAGTGTGCTCGTGGACGTCGACTTTGGGATACTCGCACTCCAGGCCGCGGTTCCGATGCTCATCGGAGTCGGATTGGTGTCGTACGGGCGGCTCCGATCGGACGGGGTCGCCGCGACGAGTCAGCGGACGGTGTTGAAATGGACTGTCACCGGATTTCTCGCGTTCGTGATTCTCGGAGCCTGGTTCGGGGAGATGGCCTCCCGAGCGGACTCGTCGATCCTGCTCTCGATGACCGGATCGCTGAGCGTCGGCGCGGCGCTCGGCACGGTCATCGGCGTGTACGCGGCGCGGCTTCGTCGTACGAACGAGGAGCTCGCGGAGACGGTCTCCGAACTCGAACGGGCGAACGAGCGCCTGACGATGCGGAACGAGCAGCTGGATCAGTTCGTCGACGTCGCCAGTCACGACCTCCGAAACCCGGTGAACGTCGCGAAAGGGCGGATCGAACTCGCCCGCAGGGAGTCCGACAGCGAACACCTCGAAACGGCGGACGCCGCCCTCACTCGCATGGAGGCCCTGATCACCGACCTCGTTTCGTTGACGAAGGCGGGCGACCGGATCGACGAAGTCGCCCCCGCGAATCTCGAAGCGGTCAGCCGGTCGGCGTTGGGGAGCGTCGACACGGGCGACGCGTCGCTGCGCGTCGAGACAGAGATAGCCATTTCCGCCGACGAGAGCCGATTACGACAGATCTTGGAAAACCTGTTCCGCAACTCGGTCGAACACGGCGGCGAGGACGTGACCGTGCGGGTCGGAGCCATTCCGAACGGGTTCTACGTCGAAGACACCGGCGCGGGGATTCGAGACGACCTTCGCGACCGACTGTTCGAAGACGGAGTCACCACGGGCGAAGGGGGCGCGGGCCTCGGACTGACCATCGTCAAGCAGATCGCCACCGCTCACGGGTGGGAGATAGGCGTCGAGCAGAGCGCCGAGGGCGGCGCTCGCTTCGCGTTCACGGGCGTTGAGTTCCCAGACGGGTGAGGAGTGTCACACGCAGTCTGACTCCGGCCACCCCGCGGGCCGGAATCGAGTGTCGGTCCTGTGGCGCTCGATCCCTCGTCCGTTTGTCCGTGCGGTCCGCCAGGAGTCCCGTCGACGGGCAGAGCCGTCCGTTCAACGTTCGTATCAACCGTCTCGGCACGACTCTTCCCCCTCGGCTAGTTCTCCGAGCCGTCGGCCACCTCGATGGCGCCGATCTGGCGTTCTACCCCGTTCGTGATTCCGCCTTTCGAGACGGCGGCACAACGCGGGAACTCGTCAGTGGACGGTGAACCGTTATGAGAAGCGGGCCGGGCGCGATTGTGAACCACGAGAAGACGGTCGCTCGCTTCGCTCGCGCTGCGACTTCTCTACTTCAAATCGCTTCCGTCCGGTTCCCTCACCGCATCGCTGTCGCTCTGCGGTTCAGTGTACGGGCCGGGCGCGATTTGAACACGCGACCGACGGATTAAGAGTCCGTCGCTCTCCCTAACTGAGCTACCGGCCCTCACAAGTTCATACCCGGGTCACGGTAAAAGGCCTTTTCATTCGACCCCGTCGGCGCTCGGCGGACGCCGGTACAATCGCACGAAAGCGACGGTATCGCGTTCGGACCCGAACGCGTCTCTCGGGAGCGAAGCCGCCGGACTCGGCGACCTCGTGGCCGGGGGACGACGCCGAGAGCGCACTCGTTAAGTGTCGTGCCGCGGAAATCCCTCCAATGAGTAGTGGGGCATCCGGATCCGCGCGGACCCGGTACGCCATCCTCGGCTGTGGAAGCGTCGGTCACGCCGTCGCGGAGGAACTGACCGAGCGCGGGAAGGACGTCCTCATCCTCGACCGCGACGAGAGCCGCGTCGAGGCGCTCCGCGACCAGGACCTCAACGCGCGCGTCCAGGACATCGCCGAGCCGGACGTCGTCGACGAGCTCGCCGACCGCGACATCGTGTTGATCCTCGCCAGCGACGTGGAAGCGAACAAGGCCGCCGTCTCGGCGGTCAGAGAGACCGGCGGCGACCACTACCTCGTGGCCCGGGCCTCCGACCCCGTCAGCGAGGACGAGCTGCGCGAGCGCGGCGCGGACGTGGTGATCAACCCCTCGACGGTGATCGCCGACAGTGCCCTCCAGTCGCTGGAGACCGGCGAGCTGGAGTACATGGCCCGCCAGCTAGCGGAGATCATCGAAGACGGCGGCGACCGGATGGCCATCCTCACGCACGACAACCCCGAGCCGGACTCGATCGCGTCCGCGACCGCGCTCCAGGCGATCGCGGAGGCGTTCGGCGTCGACGCCGACATCATCTACTCCGGCGACGTGGGCCACCAAGAGAACCGGGCGTTCGTCAACCTCCTCGGGATCGACCTGCTCGCCCGCGGCGAGGCCTCGCCGCTCTCCGAGTACGAGACGATCGCGGCCGTCGACCTCGCGAAGGCCGCCGCCGAGGACCTCGATCTCGACGTGTCGGTCGACATCTACCTCGACCACTTGGAGGCCGAGGTGCCGTTCGACGCCCGTTTCGTCGACGTGCGGACCAACGTCTCTTCGACGTCGACGATCCTCACGAAGTACCTCCAAGAGTTCGACCAGTCCCCCTCGGAGGCGGTCGCGACCGCGCTCCTCTACGGGATCCGCGCTGAGACGCTTGACTTCAAGCGGGACACGACGCCCGCCGACCTGACCGCGGCGGCGTACCTCCACCCGTTCGCGAACCACGACACGCTCGAACAGGTGGAGTCGCCGTCGATGAGTCCGGAGACGCTGGACGTGCTCGCGGAGGCGATCCAGAACCGCGAGGTCCAGGGGAGCCACCTCTTCTCGACGGCCGGGTTCATCCGCGACCGCGAGGCGCTCGCGCAGGCCGCGCAACACCTCCTCAACCTAGAGGGGATCACGACGACGGCCGTGTTGGGCATCGCGGACGAGAAGATCTACCTCGCGGCGCGTTCGAAGGACATCCGGCTGAACATCGGCAACGTGCTCGACGAGGCGTTCTCGGAGATGGGCGACGCCGCCGGCCACTCCACGCAGGGGTCGCTCGAGATCCCGCTCGGGATCTTCACCGGCATCGAGGCGAGCGGCGACAAGCGCGACACGCTCCTCCACCTCACCGAGGAGGCGGTCCGGCGGAAGCTGTTCGACGCGCTCGGCGTCGAGGGCGGGAGCGGCGACTCCTCGAACGGGTCCTGAGCCGCTCCGACCGCCGCCGCTCGGCGCGGTCGTTTTCCGGCTCGGGGACGTACCTCCGACCACCGCGCCGCATGTACGTTCCCGAGGATCCGCCGGCGAACTGTCCCGCCTGCGGTGACCCGTACGACTCGGTCTCCCGACACACCGGCGGGTTCGTGGCGAACCTGCTCGACAACGAGCGCTACCAACGGGTCTGTTTCTACCCCGCGACCGACGGCAGCGAGCCCGCGTTCGACTGCTATCACCACACGCACGCGCAGGCCGGCGTCGACGACTGAGACGGCGGTCGCCCCGAAGCGGTCAGAACTCGTCGCCCTCGGTGATGGAGGTGTGCGAGCCGATCAGCGCGCCAGAGAGGTCGACTCCCTCTAGGGTGGCGCCCGTGTCGATCACGGAGTTGCGGACCTCGGAGTCGGTGATCGTCGCGTCCCCGAAGACGACGGCGCGGTCGAGCGTCGAGTCGGTCACCGTCGCGCCGCCCATCACGTGGACCACGTCGCCCAGGTCGCTCCCCTCGACGGTCGCGTCGTCGTCGACGAGCGTCCCGCCGTCGAGGACGTACTCGACCGCGTCGAGGTAGCTGTCGGCGGTACCGATGTCGAACCACGCGCCGTCGAAGGTGTACGCGTTGACCGCCCCGCGCTCTTGGAGCCACTGGAGGAACCAGCCGGGCTCGTCGGGGTTCTCGCCGTCTTCGAGGTAGGTGGTGAGCTTCGGGAGCGTCTCGGCGGGGAACGCGTAGCAGGCGATGGAGACGAGCGTCGACTCCGGGTCGTCGGGCTTTTCCTGGAAGTCGACCACCTCGTCGCCGTCCAGCTGGACGAGGCCGTACGACTTCGCGCGCTCGCGGTCGCCCACGTCGTAGGCCGCCAGCGTCGGCGTTCCCTTGTCCTCGAAGAAGTCGGCGAAGTCGCCCAGATCGAAGCTGATCATGTTGTCGCCGGCGACGACGATCAGATCGTCGTCGACCGACTCCCGCTCGACGAGCTGTTCGAGCGCTCCCACGACGCCGAACTTCTCGTCTTCCTCGACCGTCTCCTCGACCGAGAGCGTCGGCTTCTCGAAGGGGCTGTCGTCGAGGTACTCCGCGAAGGTGTCGGCGAAGCGCTCGTTCGTCGAGACGAACACCTCGTCGACCCGGTCGTCGGCCTCCAAGTCCTCGAATATCTCGTCGATGACGGTGTTTTCCCCAACCGGGAGGAACATTTTCGGCCGGTGTTCGGTGATCGGCCAGAGCCTGGTCGCGTAGCCACCCGCGAGTACGACGGCTTTCATACTCTCCCGCTCTCACTCCGGTGACATACCTCTTGTGCCCGTGTCGGCGTCGGACGCCGACCGGGCGGTTTTACTCGCCCGTGTCGAACGTTGGGTATGGAGACGACTCGCCAGCGGATCGCCGACGCCCTCCGCGAGGAGCCGCGGACCGCGAGCGACCTCGCGGCGACGCTGTCGCTGCCGACGCCGACGGTGTACGAACACCTCGAACACGTCTCGCGGTCCGTTACCGATGAGAGCGGATCCGAAGAAAGGGACGGCGGGGCCGACGAGGAGTTTCTCGTCGCGCCGCCGACCTGTCGCGAGTGCGGGTTCGACGGCTTCGACGATCCGGTCAACGAGCCGTCACGGTGCCCCGAGTGTAAGAGCGAACGGATCGAAGAGCCTGCGTTCGTGATCCGCTGAGCGGTCGCCCGACGACTCACCCCTCCGCGACGACCGCGTCGCAGCGAACGCCACCCGGGATCCGCCGCATGAAGAGGTCGATCCCGTACATCGCGTCGCCGGCGAGGCCGACATCGAACGGTAGTTCGGCGACGCAACACTCCTCGGCGGACTCGGACCGCGGGTCGCGGACGAGCACTCGGAAGCCGTCGGCCGTCGTTCGCGCGTCGACTGCGACCGCGTCGACCGCCTCGTCGAGCGCGGCTTGGAGGATGTTCCGGACGGCGAGGACGACGGTTCCGCGGTCGCGGTCGATGGACCCGTCCGGGTCCACCGTCACGGTCGCCGTCGCCGAGAGGCCGGCCTGTGACACCGCTTCGCCGACGGCGTCGGAGAGCTGTACGGGGCGGGTCGGATCGGGGGTAGTCGGCGACGAGTCGCCGGTGTCGAGCGCTCCGAGGACCTCGGCGAGGTGCGTGTTCGCGGTCGACAGGAGCGGCGCGTCCAGTTCCGACGGCGGGCGCGAGAGGATCCGGCTCGCGGCCTCGATGCGGCCGCGGACCGCCTGCGAGGCCGCCGCCTCGTCCGCGCCGGTCGGTTGGATGAGCCCGAGGATCGCGGGCTCGCCCCGGTAGGTGACGCGGCTCCCGACCACCGTCGCCTGAAACGTGGAGCCGTCCGCCGCCAGGAGGTCGATCGTGTATCTGACGCGGTCGTCGTCGCCGGACTCTCGCCGTCGGATCGCCCGGACCACTCGGTCCCGATCGTGCGGGGCGACGATCGACGACACCGGCTCGCCCACGAGTTCGTCGCGCCGCATCCCGAGCATCTCGGCGAGGCGGCGGTTCGCCAGCTCGAAGCTCCGGTCCTGTGACAGCCCCGCGCCGATCAGCCGCTGTTCGAACAGCTGCGAGTACCAGTCCTCGACGCGCTCGCGGTCCCGTCGTTCCCTGAGCCGCGTGACGCACGTTCGGATC
>NZ_NHNZ01000169.1:0-530 GCF_002727095.1 Halorubrum sp. C191
GCCTCTGTCGCCATGTCGGCGCGCTCAGCCGCCTCGATGTGCTGGTAGGCCTCGCGGACCTGTTCCTCGCTGTTGTCGAGATACCGGGCTGCAGCGGCGTAGCCGAACTGTCGAACGAGGACCTCTCCGACGCCCCGCCGCCCGCCGTGTAGTTCGAGGTAATCGCCATCGAGTGAGAGATCCAGTTCGTCGCGACGCTTCGTGATCGCATCGTTGTTCCAGAGCCGCTCCATGATCGACCGGGCGCCGTCCGTGGTGAGCGGCTTCAGCGCGTCGAGGTCGTGCTCGGCAGCGACGATCAGGTCGGGGGCGCCTGTTCGGACGCGCTCGATCGCGTCGTCGTTGAGGCCGGCGCCACCTAGCCCCCTGATGACGTGATTCGCGAGCGACGGCCGATGCAGCGTCGTGAATACCGGCCACGATTCCGGGACGTCTAGCACCTCGGCGTACCGTTTTAGCGGTTTGATGACGGGCTCAGGGAGCGAGGCCTCCTTCCACTCGCGACTCTTCCGAAATACCGTCACACTGCT
>NZ_NHNZ01000118.1:0-170 GCF_002727095.1 Halorubrum sp. C191
CAGCAGCACCCGCAGTCCGGACACGCTGCGCTCGACAGCACGTTCTTCGATCGGCGACGTGCGTCATCGTACTTTCGCCAGCGGGCAGGACGGACGATACAGACGCTGAAAGTGACGACATTGACTGATGTGGAATCACTAGCTGTTCTCGACGTTCACATCACAGCGCG
>NZ_NHNZ01000118.1:188-7138 GCF_002727095.1 Halorubrum sp. C191
GCCGCCGACAACGGCTTCCAAGACTGGCACACCGAGTACGAAATCGCCGCACACGACATCGATTACCTCGTTCATTATCGCGGCTCGTCAGCGAACGCAGCCGCGAAAAACGCTCTGAACCGGGCAAAGGGCTACTCTCAGCGGTGGATGGCCGAAACATCCTACTCGACAACCAAGCGCTCGCTCGGCGATGCCGTGCGAGCGCTTGGCTGGTATCGGCAGTTCCGTGAAATCGTCTTGATGTTCGCCATTACCAACATAGAACCACTGTGTGAGCCGCTGTAAACGCGACTCAGCATCTATTCAACACAGCACTGAAATGGGCTTTCCAAGATGGAATTGGTTCTAATGGAGCGTGTAGCTCACAATTGATTGATTCGATAGAATTCACCTTATGTAACATAGCGGTCCTACATCCTTATTTTGACACATAAGAAATAGAAGCATGCCTTGGTCTCAGCAAGCCTTATTTTCGGGATCACCGTATTTTCGCTAACAGTTCTCGGTAATCTGGTCGAGATTCGTAACTTCGTAGAGGTTGGTTCGGTCAGCACCGAAACTCTCTCAACGACTTGGAGAAGCGTTCTTTTCCACCCGAAGTGTCATAGTTCAGCTATCTACGCTGAGGAGTTTTTCAAGTTTGGAGAGATTGTAGCCGGGGTTACTCACATTCGTTGCGGTGAACAGAAGCTGAAGTCGGCAGTGGACATACTGCCATGCGTTCTCACAAGGAGACCAGCTTGGTTCCGGACATCTATTTCTGAATTCCAGAGGAAGACGAATAGCGTAGTCTATTCACCACCGAGATATTAAATGAGAGGAACTCATTGTTGCGGGGCAATGACAAACAGCGGGACTTGTGAGTACATTCTTGATCCTGACGTACCGGACACTTGGGGAGGAAGTGATGACTCAAGATGCTTCGTGAGTAGTTCCGATCTGAACAAGGAAGGTGTCTGGAGCTGCCCTCACGACGCGGAGGAAGGTGAGAATCTTTGTCTCTTCCATCTCCCCGTTGAACAGAAGGAGGATCACCGAGTTACCTCGGCACTATTGGACATTCTCAACTCGTTTGGTGAGGACGAAGAGGAGTCGCGCTTGAGGACGCAATTTATCGGTGCCAGATTCGGCGAAGTGAAAATAGAGGGAGAATCCGTTGAACCCCCTTCAGACCAACCTATCGATCTGACCCACTGCCGATTCCAAGACCATATTTCATTGACGGATTCGAAGTTCAATGCGGAGATTGATTTCACCGGCGCGACGTTTGAAGGAGGACTTGAGATAGTAGATACTACATTCGGGCATTCAGTCAACTTCAACTGTTCATCGTTTGATGGGAAACTACTCTTCGATGGCGTCCTATTTGACGACCGTGTTTATTTCAAAACGATAACAGCGTCTGCACCGGTAGAGCTGACGAGTACGACGCTAAACGCCTGGTTCAGTTTTCGTGATGCTGCTTTTGAAGGTGAAGTGAAAATCAAAGATTCTTCGTTTAACGCACAGGACATTTCAGGAACATTTCATGGTGCCACCTTTGAACATAAGGCTATCTTCGAGAGTACCTCAATTGCCGGTGACTTTGGATTCAGCACCGCGACATTCCAATCTGGACTCAACTTCGTAGAGATGATGACCAAGTCAGAAGTAGTCTTCAGCGGTACAGTCATAGCTGGCGATCTTATATGCGACCAGACAGAATTTGAAGGAATGTTAGATTTTACGTCGCCTTCCCACTATCCGAAAACACATATTGAGGGCAAAGGTTCGTTCAACGAAGTATCCTTTGGAGCCAGACCTAAATTAAGTGGAAGCGTATTTGGGGAAGCATCTTTCAACGACGTGTCGTTTGCGACGGGCGCTACTTTTGAGCAGACTCAGTTCAAAGGGAAGGCTAGTTTCTCTAATATTGAGTCGAAGTCAAAAGGGACATTCGAATTTACAAATGTGACTGCTGACGGTCCTGTGACCTTCGACGATGCGTCTTTCACAAAATCGGTTGACCTGTCAGATACACAATTCAGAGCGGATGTGACATTCCGAGGAGCTTGGTTCCGTAAATCCAACAGTCTGGACCGGTTCGACGCTTCAAATGTCTCGTTCGGCGGTCGGGTGAGTTTCGCAGAGGCTTGGTTTATGCAACCTGCTCGCTTTACTAATATTGAGGTATCTGAGACGGCGCAATTTGAGGATGTTCACTTCGACAGCAAGTCTGATTTCAGCGGAGCAGAGTTTGACGATAGTATTCAGTTCAGAGACACAACATTTAGATACACTACAGACTGGAGTGAAGCAATTGTTAATGGCGACGCCGACTTCAGCGGTGTTGATTGGGAGGCTACTAATAGAATCGGTGAACCGGTGAAACATACAATGACGGGAATGATAATCCAAGGTAACGTAAACTTTTCTTCTCTTGAACAGGAGAATGATTTTCTAGATTTATCCGAAATCAGTGTTTCTGGCGAACAGATTCATTAGAACCCGATCTCTATTACTGATATATTATTTAATAATTCTACAATTTCTACAATACGTTTGAGTGTCAGACAACACGCTTCTGTGTGGCTTCAGACATGCTTATTATAATTTTCTATATGATTACAACATCAATCGGTATTCTTACCGCTGTTCAGGTGGGGACTCTTTCGATAATATCACTCCAACGTATACGAGGGTCAAGGCTGGGGCCGAAAGCTGAACGGTGTTTTAAAGAGACTCACACGCCATATTCTCTGTAATGTCGGATGATGGCAGCTTTGATGGGCTTGACGGCTCGTGGGAGACTGACGACCCATCCGACGCTGAGGACAACCTCATAGCGGGCACGAACCTCAAGAAAACTTCTGACAAGAGTGTCTACGGCGACCAGCCCGACGCCAAGGTCGCTACGCTCGGGGATCCAATACCGATTGAAGACCAGCTACGCGACTCCCTCCGGCACGGCTTCTCCCCCCGCGAAGCCGTCGGTCGCATCGGGATGCTCCGGACTACACGGTTCGAACTTGGCGTGGATGGCCTCGCTCGTGACCTCACCGACGCCGAAGCCCAACGTCTGATTCTCGGCCAGGAACTCACCGACACGCCGTCCTACAGGCTCGAAGAGCGAATGGACGACTACGCGGTTCACGAGGAGATGAACGTCTCTGAGCGCGTTAGTGAGCGCACTATCGACAACATCCGTGACCGTATCCCCGACGAGAAACTCGTACGCTTCGAAACCGCCGCCGCGAACGTCGCTCGGTGGGCTGAAGATGAGAGTGTCGAGATGGCCGATCTCCGCGACGCGCCTGACCCGGAGGCCGTGACTGACGGGATGGACGCGCCGGAACTCGTGAAGCTCACGCGGGCGATGAAGACGACCGGCTACGCCTGCATCCAACTCGGCCGCACGGATCCGTACTACGACAAGTGGGAGGTGTTCAAGCCGTACGAACTCGCGTCCCACCACAACATCCACCCGAACAACGCCCGGGACAGCCTCCAGCAGAAACCGTACTACTGGGCGCGGAAGACACCGACCTCGAAGGCGCTCTGGAATCAGGTACGGGAGTCCCCACGCGGGCACTTCCGGGCGATGTTCATCTGTGCCTTCGAGCAGTACCTAGACCTGCTCGATCGCTACAATCTGCTCTCCGACCGGCTCGATCTTGCCGTGGACCTTACCGGGTGGCCGTGGTTCGGGAAGATCGACGACGAAGATACACCGGACGACAGAAGCGAACAGCCCGGTGCCGTTGAAGGGACGAAGCCCGGCCGGAACTACTCGCACTCGTGGCAGTTTGCCACCGTCTCGCTCGTGGGAACGCCGGTGCCGATGACGTTCGCCGCTCGGTCAGTCGAACAGCGAAACCGGCGGGCTTACCACCTGAATCAGCTTCTCAACTACTCGGAAGCGAAGTTCGACATCGGGCGCGTGTTTCTCGACAAGGACTTCTACACCGAAAAGATTAATCACGAGTTGAAGAAGCGCAACCAAGACTTTGTCATCACCGCGCCTCGGAGTATGGGCGCGTTCAAGGACCTCATCATGGGGACGGAACTCCGCGAGGACTCGTGGAATTCTCAGCCCTACGAAATCGGCATCGGCGCGTCCGACGACGCCGACCACTATCTGTTAGTGAACCCGTCAGAAAAGCGGCTGAAGCGGGCCGACACCGGTCTTGAAGACCCGAAGAACTGGGAAGCGTTCTACACGAACATCGATCCGGAGACCGTCGATGGTGGCGGTGCGGCGCTGGCGGCCGACTACCGTCTCCGCTGGGGTATCGAAACGGCGTATCGGATGCTGAAACACGACTTCATGCCGAAATCAGCGACACCGATGCGAAACCAGCGAGTATTCCTGTTCAACTGGGCGATCCTCCCGAACAACATGGGCGCGAACGTGCTCGCGGCAGCGAACGAGCAGGACCACGTCCCGCACGAGGCCGACGAGCCGTTGCAGGTGAAGGACAACCAGGGGAACTACGAGTACACGGCAAACGAATTCATGACCGCACTCGTCAATGACCTGCATCCGACAGACATTGGCGAAGTGGCCGACCTCTCAGAAAAGAGTGAGATCTTAGCGAATGCCAGCGGCCTCGATCTGACCACCTGATTCGCCCCGGGAATCGCCGTTGTGAAGTTACGAATTTCGACCCGATTACCGAGAACTGCTAATGAGTTACGAGTGCGAAGACTGTGGGGCGTCCTTCGACACGCTCTCGCGGCTCAGGCTTCATGACTGCTCCACTGACCAGTCCGCCGATGAGATAGTCCCCCCTGAAGACGGTCTCTCGGAGGAAGCCCCGTTCGATGATTCCGGCTTGGACCGGGAAGTGCTCGAATGTGACTATCCAAGGGTGGTCGGTGACCTCCCGAATCTCTATGATGGCGCCCGTGAGGGTGACGTATCGACTCTCTACCGTGCAGTGGCGGAATACGAACGGATGCTGACGAAGGTGGCTCGAGGTGACGCACCGGGCGGCGATGGTCTTCTACACGACCTACGATTCGCCTACTACGAACCCTTCGCTGATGGGCTTGACACCGCCGCAGAGACTGATGGCTGGGACGTACTTATTGAGTTCGCCACTGCCTACGACCCACGCAAGCAAGACGAATTCCCCGAGATCGGCCATGTCATCGCCAATGCGATCGGGTGTTCGGTTATTCGCACCCGCCGAGACGAGGGCGTGGACGCGATTCCGGCTGACGCACTGGCGTTTCTCGGTGCGATCCCCGAGTACGTCGACGAGTTCCACGTCGCCTACGAGGAATCGTACACCTACGGTTGGGGTATCGGCCATCCCGACCACTCCGTCGCTGACCACCTGTTCGCTCTCGCCAAGAATGAACCAAAGTTCGCCAAAATCGCGCTCAACACCGCTTTTTACGTTGACCAGCACGCCGCCCTCGACGCCTTCGAAACTATCGTCACCGACGAGGAACTCGCCTCGGAAACACGCAGTACGCTCGGGATGAAGACTGACCTCACGGAGTTCTACTTTCAGGCAGTGGCTGATCTCGAAACGGAGGAACTGCTCGGCCCACATGCCCCGCCCTACTGGGATGAAGACGACGATCTTGTTCGCGTCATCGATATCGATCCGGACGTGAAACAGCGGATTCGAGAGCTGGCAGGTGAGACTGGTGTCGCAGATAGCCTTTCTACTGACTGGACGCTCCAAGACCTCGAAACGGCCCCGCTTTCGGAGCTTATGAGTCGGCTGGAGAATCTTTAGATAGAGACCTGTGAACTACCCCACGACATCGTAGTTGTGGATACCCGAGTTGAACCATAGCAGCCGGTCGTACTCTCGAAGTCTGCTGTCTAGCACTCTAACTGCTCGGACACTGTAACGAGACGGTGATTAATGATCAGATCTCAGACCGTTGTAGCAGTGGCTAATGACAGTGATCGTCGACCTACCACGGTTGAAATAGAATGACTTGACCAGTAGTCGCTCTTGCACATTGTTGATTTCAGAGAGCGGCTTTGACGGCGTGTTTGAGCGCTTTTCGTCCGGGTTTGCGGTAGAGTTCTCGTCTGAGTTGGAACGCTCGGAGATACTGTGTGAGGCGGTCTTTTGAGATGCCTCGATGCGGCGAGAGCCACCGTCGCGCCAGCGACGCGTGGCTCTCGCAGGTGTTCACGTGGACCGTGTCGTCGGCGTATTCACCGTCTCCGTGAACGACGTATTCGCGGTCGAATTGCTCATCTTCTCAAGCGGATCATACGCGCAAAATCCGCCGGTATAGACGGTGAGAGGCTCCTGCTGGCGGTCCGCCAGCAGGAGCCGGATCGTCGATTCGTCTGCGGATTTCGCCGGCACAACGTATCGTTACTCGGTGCCACGATCCACGAGAACGAACACAGGCGGTTTGTCTTGTTCATACGTTCCGCGCCCGCGTCGAGAGAGGCCGCGAGAGCGCGACCAGCGGTCGCGCTCGCGGCCTTTTAGACCGGCAGAGACGTAGAAATCGTCAATTTCAACCGGGCCACGGAGATCGAGTGACGGCGCGTCAAGCGCTTCAGCGAAGCGCTCGACACGCCTGTGAATCGTTTTGTAGGTGACCTCGATTTTGCACTGTAACTGCCTGAGACTCGTGTTAAACCGCAAAAACACGTAGATCGAAAACAGCCACTTGCGGAGTGCGATCTTCGAGTGAGCGAAGATCGTGCCGGTCTTATCGTTGAACATGCGGCCGCAATCCTTACAGAAATACCGCTGAAAGTGCCCGTAGCTGCCGTTTCTGACCGTTCGGTCAGAACGGCAGCGGGGACAGAAAACACCGTCACGCCAGCGAACCTGCTGTAACAGGTCCGCTGCGACCGATTCCGACCCAAACACATCTAGCGGAATAATTCGTGTCGGACACCGCTGACGCGGTGTCCTTGTCCTCTTCGACTCCACAGCGACAGCTCACCGGTATCAACAATCTCAGTCGATCACATCGAC
>NZ_NHNZ01000117.1:0-3645 GCF_002727095.1 Halorubrum sp. C191
AGAGAACTGGGGGGTCAGGAGCGTGAAAAGCCGGACGGGACGGGGAGTGAAGGCGTCACTCGTCGTCGATGCCCCACGCGTCGGGCATTTCGATGACGTACCGGCCGTCCTCTTGAAGCGAGATGATGTACTCCTGTCTGTCGTACAGCTCCATCAGGTTGAGCTTGTACTGGCCGGGGCTGACGATGCGGATGCTCTCGAACTGGTCGTTGAGCTCGTCGCGGAGCGCGTCGATGCCGGGCTTGGACTCCTCGTCGGTCGGCTCCGAGGTCTCGGCGGAGTCGACATCGCGGCTCGCGCGGTCAAGCTCGTCCGGGGACACCACTTCGGATCGCGCGCTCGCCTGTGCCATGTCCTCGTCACTCCGGTCGGCGATCTGTTCCGTACCGTCGGACCCGGTCGTTGATTCGGCGCCCGCCACGGCATCGTCCGGCGTCGGATCGGCCCGGTCGTCCGGCGTCGCGTCTGCGGCGTTGTCGGGGCCCCGAGCGGCGGCGCCCTCGTCGGACGCCGACGCAACCTCCCCGTCCGCGGTCGGCCGCGTTCCGTCGGACGGCCCCGAGTCGGAGTCGGGCGTCCCGTCCGCTCCGGCGGCGGAGTCGGACGCCTCGTCCGCTTCGGCGGCGGGGCCGGCGTTCTCCGTCGCGTTCGCGGGCTTGAACTGGAACTTGTTCCCGCCGCAGTCGGGGCACCCGGACAGCATCTCCTTGGAGCCGTCGGGGAACGTCCGGCCGCAGGAGGTACACTGGTGGGGCATCTACTTGCGAGAGACGAGCGTGCTGATGAGGTTCTCGTCTTTGTGGAGGGTCTCGATTCTGTTCGCCGGGCCGATCACCGTGAGCTTCTGGGTCGACTCGCGGCCCATCAACTTGTCGAGGAAGCTCTGGTCGCCCGCCTCGGCCTTGGGGTACGTCTCTATCTCGATGCCGGTGAAGTCGTCGGGGCTGATCTCGGTCATCGTCACCTCGATGAGCTTCGACTCCTCGTCGGGGGAGAGCCCCTCTTCGAGGATGACGATGTTTCCCTCGCGGACGCCGTCGAGGATGAGCCGGATCTTCTCCATGCTCGTGAGCCCCTCCATCCGCGCGCCGCTTATCATGTCGATCCGGACGCCGTCGTCGGAGTCGTCGGGATCGTCGGCGGCGTTGACGTTGGCTTTCGGGCCGGCCATTAGCCGAAGTACTCCGCGATCTTGGTGTACACTTCGTCCATGTTGTCGCCCTCCAACGCCGACAGCGGAATCGTCTCGTGTTGCGGGAAGGCGTTCGCGATCTGCTGGACGTCCGATCCCGGCAGGTCAGTCTTGTTCGCGAGAATGAGCGCGGGGAGGTCCTGCGACTCGATGATCCCGATCAGCATCGTGTTCACCTGGGTGAACGGGTCCGACGTCGAGTCGAGCACGTAGATGACGCCGTCGACGTCCTCGCGGAGCCAGTGCATCGCCTCCGCGACGCCCTCGGTCGCCTCGCGCGACCGGCGGACGGCGTCGTCCTTCTCCATGTCGTGGTCCAAGAACTCCTTGTAGTCGACTTTCGTCGTCACGCCGGGCGTGTCGACGATGTCGATGGTGACCGTCCGCCCGTTGCGTTCGATCTCCACGCCCTCTTTCCGGCGGGCCCGGCGAGTCTCGTGGGGGATGTGGCTCTCCGGCCCGACGGCGTCACCCGTCCAGTCGCGTGCGATCCGGTTTGCGAGGGTCGTTTTACCGGCGTTCGGCGGTCCGTAGATCCCGATCCGCTTGGGCTCGTCGGCCGCGAACAGGCCGTCTGTGACCCGCGATATGCTGTCTCTGAGATTCGTGAGCAGTCCCATCCTGACCTCCAGTCCGTGTGTAGTTTACCCGAACACCGCTGTCGTTTCGGACGCCGTTCGATCCGTGCGCTCCACGCCCGTTCGGGGGATTACGGTACGGTCCTCACCGCTCTCACTTAAGAACTGCGTCAGACATCCCCCCCGATCCGGAGCATCGGCGCCGGACGAACCCGAAATTCGGCGTCGGGGGTGCGGTTCGGCGGGGGAGAATCGGCTGATGAGAAGGCGCGGTCGCGGGCGGCAGGCGACACGGGATCCCGGGGACCGTCGGTCCGCGACCCGACTCACTCGTCGGGTGTGACCCACTCGTTTGGCGGGTTGAGTGAAACGCCGATTCAGTTTCGGACGATCGTTTGTTTACCTGCGGTGATATCGTTCGATCGAGGGGGTAGATCTCGTCGGAGAATAAAAGCGAAGAGTAACCGTATTATCTACCTCACGCGTATCAAATTGGCATGAACGACTCACAGGATGGCCCGGTGAACGAGTCCGTCGAGTCACTGTCGGACGACGCGAACGACGCGGGTTCCGGTGACCGCGGCTCCGACAGGAATCCTCCGCAAGAGCGTTCCGCCATCGGATCCGACAATTCCGACAGATCCGGCAGAGAGACGGGCTCCTCGAAGGATACGAAGGAGGTCATCATGGAGGCGACGTTCCGCGCGCTGAGCAAGCACGGCTACAAGGACCTCCGGATGCGCGATATCGGCGAGGAGATGGACCTCACGCGGCAGGTGATCCACTATCATTTCGACGGGAAGTACGACCTGATGTCTTCGTTCCTCGAACACACCATCGACCAGTATGAGAGGAGCCTAGTCGTCGAGGGCGACGAGGACCCGCGGACCGAGTTGCGCGCTCGCGTCGATCAGTGCCTGTTCGGACCCGAATTCGAGGATTTCAGCCACTGAGACCGAATGAGAGTGTACCACGAGCTGTACACGCAGGCGCAAACGACGCCGAGCACCGCGAGGTGTTCAACGAACACTACGAGCGCGTCCGGGGCAACATCGTCGAGGTCGTCGAAGAGGGGATCGACGAGGGGGTCTTCCGCGACGTCGACCCCGAACGGATGAGCCAGTTGGTGACCGACGTTATCCACGCCGCTCGCGGGCGGCGGATCTCGCTCGGTCACGAGGACGCCCCGGAGGAGACGCGAGAAGCAATAGACGAGTTCATCTTTGAATCGCTCGAACGGACCGAGTAGTCGAACGGATCAGGCGGTGGGGCAGAGCAAGTAGTCGAACGGATCAGACGATGGGACAGAGAAAGTAGTCGAATGGATCGAGCCAAGTCGGGCCGAAGCGGTGCGAGGCGGTTCGGCGCACAGACATCTGGGTGAGTCCTCTCGACTGTCGTCGCGACGACCGCCGCCATGTCAACTGGACAGAGCGTGACCTCCCTGCGGGTACCTGCGACGGCGGACGACGCGGCTCGTCGCTCCCGAGATAACCCTCGGTCGCGGACTGGTTCTCAGTGACTCTTTAGCGTTTTCGCGCCTCTTTTGACAGTTCATCGCCTCTTGCTGTCCGCTTGTTTAAATTTGAGGTGAGACTCTTCTCTCGGTGAGCCGGGTCGGGCAGTCTGGAGACTCGTCTTCAACGTGCGTCGGTGTGGAGTGACGGAAGGCGTCATCGCAGTCAGGTTGTCCAACTTCGGTCACCCCTTCGGCTTGCTTCGCTAGAACCACCAGGCGGAACCCGCTGGCGACGAACGTTAGGGTGTTGAGGCGGGTGACACCTGTGGGGACTTCCCGGCCCAGTGCTAACGGCCGGAGAGGGTCCGGATTGGTACTTCTCGCTGGTATCTCCACCCCCCCCACCCCTTCGTTTC
>NZ_NHNZ01000147.1:0-2055 GCF_002727095.1 Halorubrum sp. C191
ACGAACGCGATCTGGTGGTCCGTCCGCTCATCGGATTCAGTCACACCTCCACAAGCGAGTGGGATCGGTATAGCTGTTACTTCAGGCACAGCGGCTCTTGATAGGCTATCTGAGAAGTACTCTCAGACCCGTTTTGAGCTATTGAGACGTATATACATCACATATAAGTGCTCAAGTCGACGGCATCGATTCTGCTGTTTATGAGTGATGATTTGCCGGTTACTCTAGGATTCGTTTGTGTACAAAATGCTGGTCGCAGTCAGATGGCAACAGCGTTCGCCGAACGCGAGCGTGACCGTCGTGGACTCGAAGACAGTGTTGAGATCATTACCGGTGGCACTCACCCCGCCGATAGCGTCCACGACGAGGTCGTGGCGGTCATGCAAGACCACGAGATCGATCTCTCGGATCGAGTCCCTCGAGAAGTCTCAACGACTGAGCTCGAATCATGTGACGTCGTCGCCACAATGGGCTGTTCGACACTCGAACTCGATGCTGAAGAGATAGATGTTCGCGACTGGGCGCTAACAGATCCTGACGGCCAAGATCTCGATCAGGTCCGTGAGATCCGAAACGATATCGAACAGCGGGTTACAGACTTGTTCGACGATGTTCACGCGAACGGTTCGCAGTGAAACAAGCGCCTGCTGGAGCGGTACTCGAATGACGGACTGTTATTGATTTTAGCGAGATTTTAATCAAGCTTTTTGTGAGAAAACAAAGGCACGCATGAGATCTATCCTCCGAAGTTATGATCCTCGTTCGCGTATTTTCTTGTCGAGATCTGCGAATTTTGTGGTATCGTAGACCCTCTCCAAGAGCATATCTCGTTTCTGCCCAACCACCCGAAGCCTCGAATTTTCACGACCGTTTTCGTTATCCTTGCTCATTTTGTATTGCTATTCTAAAATTACAAGTGGTAGATACTAAATTGGTCCCCGTATCTGCTACGCTCGCAGAACAGCATACAACAATACCGGAGAGTCGTGCGGTCGGCACGCAGACATACTGAACGGGTGACTCACCCCGTACTGACGTCGAAGGAAAGGAACATATCGGTTCCACCTTCTGAAGCTGTGACCGTAACATTGAGATAGTTGGTCTCATCTTCAGTTGGGTCTATTAGTGTAGTTCTTCGACGAGCGCAGCAACCGCCTCGTCGACGAGATCGCTGTCAAGGCGACCTTGCCAGAAGTCGATATCCTCGTGGTCGATCGATTGTACTCCCCACGGGACAATCTGACTCTCATCCGGGGTCCCACCACGAAGCCAACTCTCACCAGGAACATCGATCAGGCCGTCCATCCAGGATTTCGACGTCAACGTGAGCGCAATATACTGCTCCCCGTGGAACGGACGGCCTTTATGATTCAGGAGAATGAGCCAGGGCCGAGCAGCTTCCTCGCCTTTGAACGGATCATCCCCGTAGACGACGTCGCCACGCTCGAAAATTGGTCTCTCTCCGTCGGTCACTATTCGTCCTCGACGCTCGGATGCGGTTCCTCGGGTGCGTGTTCGCGCCAGGACTCCTTGTCCTCTGTACCGAGTCGCTGGTTGAACAGGGCGGTCGCCCGTTCGTACCCGCTGTATCCGTCGAGTCGCTCCGTGTCGTCGGTTATCGCCCAGTACGTCGCTTTGTGTTCGACGAGATCGCGGCCCTTCAGTCTCGAGAGCGCGGTGCTGACCGCGCCCTCATCGAGACCGATCTGAGAGGCGATCTCGCGAGCCTTGAACGCGCGATCATCGTTGGCGGCGAGAAATCCGAGGACCTGATCCGGGACGGAGAGTTCCTCGAGTTCGTCCTCGCTCGTCTTCTCGAAGGTATCCCGGTCGATGGACATTATTGAGCAGAAATACGGTGTCAACCGTAATGAGAGTTAGGTGTGAAAGTGGTGAAAACGCTGAAGGAGATACTTCGTCCGTAGACTCGTCGAAGCAGTTCGAGAATCGTAGACATTGAGACGGCCAGTCTTAACTACTGTATAGGTCGAGAAGTTTTGCAGTTTCGGAGGATAAGCTAGTTCCAGGTCGAATTAGCATCAATTCGTGGTGATT
>NZ_NHNZ01000147.1:2060-4479 GCF_002727095.1 Halorubrum sp. C191
ATTTTGGCGCTGCTGAATAGGGTTGTCACTCTCGAACGGCAGACTCAGCGAGGTCTCAGCCGGTTAGTCGTGCGGAATCAACGCTGACATGACGGGTTTCGATTGCCCGACGCTCTCCTTGTCGACGGCCACGGCGGTTTCTTTCCCGATGTTCTCGGTCGGAGCGGATACGCAAAGAACGCACTCAAAAGTCCCGCAACTCACGACGACGTACAACGCGGGCGACCTCCACGACGACCACCCTGTTCGGTTCACCAATGAGGGCCTACGACTCGACCACAAGCCCGAGAACGCTATTGAGTGGTTTGTCAAGATTCCGCACCACGAGGACTATTACCTCTGGATGCCAGCCCAACCGAACCCCGAACAGCGGGACTGGTTGGAAGCGTTGAACGCTGGTGATGCGGAAATGGGCGGGGGTCGGCTGTTCGAGCGAGAGGGGACGTGGTTCCTCCACGCCACCGCTACTCGCGACGTTGAGGAAACTTCTGAGGTGTCCGCCGAAGAACGGACGCCCATCGGAGTGGACATCGGGGAAGCATCACTCGTCACGGTGTGTCACCGCGACGATCACGGTTCTCCGACCGCACCTGAACTGTGGGCCGACGAAGGGAAGACGGTTCGTCAGCTCCCTAAGAGCTACTTCACCGCCAAGCGCCGACTCCAGACGCGCGGAAGCGAGCGTATCGTGGAGTCGTTCGGTGGCGACCTATGGAAACAGATCGACGACGTGTTCCACCGCGTCACCCGCGAAGTCGTGGAGTACGCCGAATCCGTCAAGAATCCCGTTCTCGTTCTGGAAGATCTGACGTACATCCGGGAGTCGATGGACTACGGTGAGTTCATGAACCGGCGTCTCCACAGATGGGGGTTCGCCAAACTCCACGCGCAGATACGCTACAAGGCCGTCGAGAAGGGGATCCCCGTCGACACGGTGAATCCGCGTAACACGTCGAAGGAGTGCTACGGGTGCGGTGAAGTGGGATACTGCCCGCGACAGTCGACGTTCACGTGTACGAACGACGCTTGCTGGATGGGCGAGTACCATGGGGACGTGAACGGCGCGATAAACATCGCAGACCGCTACCTCAGCGGAGGGAGCCATTCGAGAGAACACAGAGATGACGATGACTCGGCTGAGGATGGGGGGCGTTTGACCGCCCCACAAGACACCCACGCCGATGCTGAAACCCAGCAAGGGACGCGTGGAACGAATGCGTCTTGAAACCGCAGGGCCGCTCTCGGCCTGAAATCCCGTGGTGGGATTCCCGCGTCTTCAGGCGCGGGAGGAGGTCAATGGAGCGCGTCGCCTGTATCGAGCCAGCGAAAAGGATCCAGTGCTCGGTCAGTGCCCCATCGCGCCCCCGAGGGGCTGGTAATGCGGGAACATCGGATGTGGGAGGTGAACACCGAGTGCCATCAATCCGTGCGCAAGCAGCACGTACCCCAGCACGACGAACACCACACCGAGTAGCCGATGAACGCGTCGCCGGTGGGCGACGTCGATCGATTGGATAATCGTCCCATAGAGGAAAACTGCCGGAATCGTCCCGATGCCAAGGGCACCGAGAGCGATTCCCCCTGTGGTCGGGGAGCCGCTCGCGAAGGCGAACAGATACGCGGGATACAGCATCGGGCAGGGGAGAAACGCGTGGACGGCTCCCAGCCCGACAATACTCGGGCTGTTCACGTGTCGGTGAACTCTCGCTGCGAGCCACGACGTAACGCGCTGGACGCCAGGGATGCGAATATCGCCTCCGCTTCCACCGATGACGTACCGAACGCCCGTCGCCACAATGAACCCTCCGACCGCAAGACCGACAACACCTCGCAGGAGATCGGCGATCGGTGTCAGCTGGTCAGCGGTAACGAATACGACGCTCCCGAGCGCGCCGAAGACGGCCCCGAGAATCGCGTACGTCGTCGCCCGGCCGACGTTGAACAGGAAATGCTGGCGAACCTCGTAGGTCGTGAGATGACCGGCACGCCCGTCGTTGGCTGTCACCGTCCCGCCATCGGGCTGCGGCGTCATCTGTTTCGAGTACATCGTCACAAGTGGACCGCACATCCCGATACAGTGTGCGCCGCCCAGCACGCCGATGAGGACGAAGAGGACGACATCAATCCGGAGGAGCGACTCGATCATAGTCGTTCTCGGTTGCGTGCGGATTTGTATCGTCTGGTGTACCTCTCGAATAAGACTGTATGGATGATGTCGAGTGAAAAGAACGCATCAAGATGGCTTTGTTGAAATCCTATTCTTCAAACATTTTCTCGCATGAAACAGTCGATTGATGAGAGCCCCAAAGCGACCGTATCTCGGCTTGTGACAGGAACTATGCTCGCAGGAACGGTCCATCAAACATGGTCTTCGTACCTGATGAACTCCCGGATCAACTCTCAGTCGATCACATCGGGT
>NZ_NHNZ01000006.1:0-20197 GCF_002727095.1 Halorubrum sp. C191
CGCGAGCGCCGGCGACGACGACTTCGGGTTCGGGGACCTCGGCGGCGAGGCGGGCGGCGGCGGAACGACCGACTTCGACGTCGACCCGGAGGAGTTCGAGTCGGAGATCGAGCGGACCGACATCGGGATCGAGGGGCTCGACGACATGATCCTCGGGGGCGTCCCCAGCCGGTCGCTGCTGTCGGTCATCGGCGGCGCCGGAACCGGGAAGACGACGTTCGCGCTCCAGTTCCTCAACCACGCGCTCGAATCGGGGGAGAAGGGGATCTACATCACGCTCGAACAGACCCGGGAGTCGATCCTCGACACGGCGGCCGAGAAGGGGTGGTCGTTCCGCGAGCACGCGGCCGAGGACCGCCTCGCGGTCGTCGCCATCGACCCGATCGAGATGGCCAACTCGCTGTCGTCGATCCGGAACGACCTCGTCCGGCTCATCGCCGAGTTCGAGGCGGACCGGCTGGTGCTCGACTCCGTCTCGCTGCTGGAGATGATGTACGACCACCCCGCGAAGCGCCGCTCGGAAGTGTTCGGCTTCACGCGCTCGCTCAAGGAGGCGGGCGTGACGACCCTGCTCACATCGGAGGCGAGCGAGGAGACGCAGTACGCGTCCAGACACGGGATCGTGGAGTACCTGACGGACGCCGTCTTCGTCCTCCAGTACGTCCGCGCGTCGGACTTCCGCGAGACGCGGCTCGCAGTCGAGATCCAGAAGATCCGCGACGCGAACCACTCCCGCGAGACGAAGCCGTACGACATCACCGACACCGGCATCTCAGTGTACGACCAGGCGAACATCTTCTGAGCGGCCCGGGCGACGAGGTATCTAAACCGACACGCGTCGCCGCGGCGATTGCTTATACATGTCCGGAGTACCGCGGTAGCGCGCGCCTCCGAGTGGCCGCACCGGCGGCCGCGAGGAGCGCGTGCGAGGGAGTCACTCGCCCGGAGCAACGCGGAGGGCGACTGACGAGGTCGGCGAGGGGCGCGGTGCGGGGGATCTCAAAGGGGCAGCCGGGAGGACGACGCAGGCGACGCAAGCGCCGCAGGAACGAGCGAAGCGAGCGTGCGTCGTCCTCCCGGTTGGGACTTTGGAGGTGTTCACCGCAGATCCGCGGTCGGTTATTTTTAAACGAACGTGTGTATAAATGCGCTATAACCCGGGATCAGTGCCCGGAGAGGAAGTGATCGTTCGGTACGGGGCCAAACAGGAGAGTATCGGTGTTACCGTACTGCTTCAGTGACCCATTTCACGCTGTAGCGCCGCGGGAAATGCGGAAGACAGCCGCGTAAGCGTCCGGATGCACCGTCCGGGAATTGAACCCGGGCTATTAGCTTGGGAAGCTAATGTCCTACCACTGGACCAACGGTGCTCAAATCGAGATACCCGACCGTCCCACTTGAACGTAGCGTTTCACCGGGCGGGGCTCACTTCGCCGCCGCCCAGTGCCGCGAGCCACAGTCTTAAGCCGTCACCGACGGAGGCACGCCCATGGTCGAGGACGCAGCAACCGAGAGGCGAACCGACGCGGTCGACCGTGTGCGCGACCGCGCCGCGGAACTCGCCCCCGCGTTCGGATCGACGTGGACCGACGACGAGCCGTGGCGGTTCCTCACCGACCTCACGGCGATCGGGAGCCGGATGGCCGGCAGCGAGGGCGAGGCCCGGGGCGCCGACCTCGTCGCCGACGCCTTCGAGCGCGCGGGGCTCGCGGACGTTCGCACGGAGCCGTTCGACCTCCCGGCGTGGGAGCGCGGGTCGGCGTCGCTCGACGTGACCGTCTCCGGTCGGGGCGGCGAGCCGACCACGCGGTCGTTCGAAGCCCTCGCGCTCCCGTACTCGCCGGGGGGCAGCGTCTCGGGCGAACTCGTCGACGTTGGGTACGGCACCCCGGCGGAGATCGACGAGCGCGACGTGGCGGGCCGGATCGCGGTCGCTTCGACGACCACCCCGGAGGGCGGGCGGTTCGTCCATCGCATGGAGAAGTTCGGCTACGCGGTCGACGCGGGCGCGGTCGGCTTCGTGTTCGTCAACCACCTCGACGGGCAGCTGCCGCCGACCGGGTCGCTCACGTTCGGCGAGGAGGCCGAGGCGGTCGCGGTCGGCGTTTCGAAGGAGACCGGCGCGTGGCTCCGCGAGTACGCGGTCGGTGGCGGGGGGGCCGGACCGAGCGGCTCCGGCGCCGTCGCGCAGGCCGAGCTGTCGGTCGAGGCGTCGACGACGCCGGGCGAGAGCCGCAACGTGATCGGTCGCGCCGGTCCGGACACCGACGAGCGCGTCCTCCTGCTCGCTCACTACGACGCCCACGACATCGCGGAGGGGGCGCTCGACAACGGCTGCGGCATCGCGACGGTCGCGACCGCGGCCGAGATCATCGCGGGCGCCGACCTCCCGCTCGGCGTCGATGTCGTCGCGGTCGGCGCCGAGGAGGTCGGCCTGCTCGGCGCGGAACACCTCGCCGAGCGCGTGGATCTGGACTCCGTGAAGGGCGTGGTCAACGTCGACGGCGCGGGACGGTTCCGCGACCTGATCGCGCTCGCACACGCCTCCACGGCGGCCGCGTCGGTGGCCGAAGCGGTGTCGGCCGCGACGCGCCAGCCGATCGAGGTCGACGCGCAGCCGCACCCGTTCTCCGACCAGTGGCCGTTCGTGCGCCGCGGCGTACCGGCGCTCCAGCTCCACAGCGACTCCGGCGACCGCGGGCGCGGGTGGGGCCACACCCACGCGGACACCCGCGACAAGGTCGACGACCGGAACGTCCGCGAACACGCGATGCTGACCGCCCTGCTCGTCGCCGAGTTCGCGGCGCCCGAGCGCGACCTCCCCCGCCTCGACCGCGACGAACTCGTGACCGCCTTCCGCGAGGCCGACTTCGAGACGGGGATGCGCGCGGCCGACCTCTGGCCGAGCGACTGGGACTGAACGGGGCGGCGTAGGCCGGTCCCGACCGCTCGGTCACTCCATGTCCCCGTCCGGCGTCGGCGGCGGGAGTCGCTTGTGCGCCGTCGCGCGGTGGCGGGCGAGCAGGTCCGCGACGAGGTCGCGGTCGATCCCGGCGAGTACGGCGGTGGCGGAGCCCTCGCCGCCGTCGTCGTCCGCAGTTCGGTCGACCTCGGCGACGGTCGCCGCGATTCGCTCGGCGACCGACTCGGAGTCCAGTCCGCGGTCGACGCCGAGGTGGAGGACGGGGTCCACGACCTCGTAGGGCGCCCCGAGGTCGTCGGCGTCCCGCTGGCCCGGGAGGAACCCGGCCGTCGGTGGCTTCTCGACGACGAACTCCGGCACGTCGAGTTCGGCCGCGAGGGCACGGACGCCAGACTTGTACAGGTGTCCCAGCGGGAACACGTCGGCCGCGCCGTCACCGTGTTTCGTCAGGTAGCCTAAGAGCAGTTCGCTCCGGTTGGCGGTGCCGCAGACGAGGCGGTTCGTCGCGTTGGCGGCGAGGTAGGCGACGGTCATCCGGAGCCGAGCGACCGCGTTCCCCGATCGGACCGGTTCGTCGTGGAGGTCGAAGCGATCGGGGGCGACCGCGCCGAACTGCGCGAACAGCGGCTGGAGGTGAACCGTGTCGTGTTCGATACCCAGCGCCGCCGCGAGCGCCTCGGCGTCCCGTGCGTGGGGCGCGCCGACCTTGTTACACGGGAGTATCAGCCCGTACACGCGCTCGGGACCGAGCGCCTCCACGGCGAGCGCGGCGGTCACCGTCGAGTCGAGCCCGCCGCTCATGTTCACCACGACGCCGTCGGCGGCCGCGGCGTCGACCCGCTCGGCGAGGAACGACCGGACGCGGTCGCGTTCGACCGCGGGGTCCCGGTCCGGGAGCAGCGCGCGAGGCAGCGACTCGGAGCTCGGATCGGACCGAGTCACTTGTCGGGCACCCGCCTCCGCCGACCGACCGGCCGAGACGGCCCCGTCGGACTCGAACGCCGACTCGCGGTCAGCCATCGACGCCCTCCGCTCGGTCCCTCGTCCGCGTTCTCTGCCGATTTACACCGCCGGTGAGCCGTCGCGGAGTGACGGGGTGTCCCTGCGAGCGGTGACAAACGTCGCGTTGATTCGTCATCAGTCGCCCGCCGCTTCCGGCTTCGGCGGTAAATACTTGCGGTGTAGATAGTATAAGGAATTAGTACAAAGTTACTCTGAACGGCGCACAATCGACCATAATTACAAAAATAAAGAACTTCAACTGGGACAAGAATTAAAAATATTCGAGAATAGTATCTAGCGAGAGGTTGTTTTTCTGTTACCGCATATCTGAGGTAGTAATCGCAGTACTTTCCAGAAATAACACGTTTTAGTGGGTCTCGTAAGCATATAATGACGTTATATGCCAACATTTATCAGGAAGTTGCGCATCGAATTGTGTATGTCAGAAATCGAGTTGAGTTCAAGTCAAAGCCGGGTGCTCACTGCGCTCGTGAACCTCGCGGAAGGAGGGGACGACCCAGTACAGGGGCGAGAGATCGCTGACGCGATCGACCGCAACCCGGGGACGGTCCGGAACCGGATGGGTAGCCTCCGGACCCTCGGACTCGTCGAGGGCGTCGCCGGGCCGGACGGCGGATACATCCCGACCGACGGGGCGTACGACGCCCTCGACATCGAGCGGCTAGACGACGCCGCGACGACCCCGGTGGAGCGCGAGGGCATCCCCGTCGAGGACGTCACCGTCGCTGAGATAGACCTGTCGAGCGTCGCCAATCCGGAACTGTGTCGCGCCGAACTCGTGATCCGCGGTCCCGTCGGCCCGTTCGACGCGGGAGACCGCGTGACCGTCGGGCCGACGCCCGCCACCGGGCTGCGGCTCTCTGGCGTGGTCGACGCGACGAACGTCGACGGCAACACCCTGCTGGTCCGCGTCGACGGCATGGAGACGCCGGCGGGCGGATCGGCGGCCTGACGGCCGCGGCCTCGGCGGTCCGGATCGTCTCTCCACGGCCGCCGAGCTCACTCTTCCTCGGCGGCCGAGGACAGCCTGTCGCGGACCGCGCCGGTGGCGGCGGCGGCGTGACGCGCGTCGCGGTGTCGCTCGCCGAACGCGACCCGCGCGCTCCGGGCGGCCTCGCGGTCGACCTCGAACGTCACGTCGGGATAGCGCACGTCCCACAGCACGAGCGGTTCGGGCGGCGCGGGGCCGACCCCCCGCTCGCCGGGGATCGGGTCGGCGGCGAGCAGCCGTTCGATCCATGCGGGGTCGGCCGTTCCGCGACCCACGGCCCGGACCGCGGCGACGACCCGCCTGACGAGCGCCCGCGGGAACCCGTCCGTCGAGAGTTCGACGACGAGCGCGTCGCCCGCGCGGGCCGCCCGCGCGTCGAGGTCGCGGACCGTGCCAGTCTCGTCTGTCGTCAGGTTGTGGAAGTCGTGTTCGCCGTCGAACCGCGCGAGCGCGTCCCGGAGTCGGTCGTCGTCGACCGCGTGTTCGGGATCCGATCGCGCGGCGTCGGTCGAACCGCCCCCGTCGACCGCGGGGGCGTAGAGGTGGTACCGGTAGGTCCGGCGGACCGCGTCGTGCGTCGCGTGGAACTCCTCTCCGACGTCGGCGGCGGCCCACACGCGGACGGATCCCGGTAAGTGCCCGTTGAACGCGCGGGGGGTGAGCCACGTCGGCGCCTCGAAGGCGACGGTCTGGGCCACCGCCGAGACGCCGGCGTCGGTCCGCCCGGCCGCGGCGTAGCCGGGGGGCGTGGCGTGGGTCGCCCCGTCGCCGCGCTGGACGACGCCGTGGTCCGCGAGCGCTTCGAGGAGCGCGTCCGCCACCGTCTCGGCGTGCGGCTGTCGCTGGAAGCCGGCGTACTCTCGCCCGTCGTACGCGACCCGGAAGGCGCGCATGACGGTCTCGCGGCCGTTCGACGCGTCCGTCATGGGCGTTCGCTCGGCGCGGCCGTCACTGCCCGTCCGACGCTCCGCGTCCGCCCGTCGCGTCGCCGTCGTCGGCCGGCTCTCGATCCGCCTGATCCGCCGGCTCCCGATCCCCTTCGTCCGTCGGCTCGGTCATCGGAACGGTCACCACCGGTACCGACGCGACGCGGACGACCTTCTCGGTGACGCTCCCGAGGAGCAGCCGTCGGATCCCCTGTCGAGTGTGGCTCGGCATGACGACGAGGTCGGCGCCGTCCTCGATCGCGTTCTCGATGACGTCCAGCGGCTCGCCGCGGACGACGTCGCCGACCGTCTCGACGCCGGCTTCCTCCAGCTCCGCGGTCACAGCTTCCACCCGCTCCTCGGCCGCGTCGACGAGGCGGTCGGAGAACGCGCCCGTCCGCGGCCCGGCGAGCGTGTCGACCGCGGTGTCGGCGGCCGAGACGACGTGGACGGTCGCGCCGTATCGCTCGGCGAGGCTGGCCGCGTGCGGGATCGCGTCGTTCGCCTCGCCGCCGGGTGCGACGGGGAGGAGGATCTGGTCGTACATACGCGGTACTGCTCGCGCCCGCCGGAAAACGATACCGGCCGTCGGTGGTCCGGGGCGGGGACGTCACAGCCCGAGCGCGTCCAGCAGGTCGAACCCGACGCCGGCGTAGCCGACGAGCTTGAAACCGAGGTAGATGCCGACGATCGCCATCACGCCCGGCAGCTCCGGGGGCGCGGGGATCGGAACGCGGAGGAATGCGAACAGCGCGCCGACCGTCACCCCGACGACGAGCGCGGCGACGGTCAGGACCGCGGTCGAACTCATGTCGACGCGTCCGCGGCGTTCGCTTATAACTGCGGTGTTCGCGGCCGGGGACGACCCGCGCGGATGGGCAGGGTTTTCCGACGGGCGCCCTTCTCTGCGGACATGGCACGAGAGGTTTCCGATCCCGACAACCCGCAGGTGACGCTTCAGACCAACCACGGCGATATCGTCGTCGAGCTCTTCGCCGATCGCGCGCCGAAGACGGTCGAGAACTTCCTCGGGCTGGCGCGTCACGACCCCGCGGCCGACGCGGAGCCCGCGCCCGAGACGAACACGTGGGAGGACCCCAAGAGCGGCGAGGTCCGCGGCGACTCGCTGTACGAGGGCATCGTCTTCCACCGCGTCATCGACGACTTCATGATCCAAGGCGGCGACCCGATGGAGAACGGCCGCGGCGGTCCCGGCTACGAGTTCGACGACGAGTTCCACGACGACCTCACCCACGACGGACCCGGGATCCTGTCGATGGCGAACTCCGGCCCGAACACGAACGGCTCGCAGTTCTTCATCACGCTCGACGCGACCCCGCACCTCGACGGCAAGCACGCCGTCTTCGGGCATGTCATCGACGGGATGGACGTCGTCGAGGAGATCGGCGGCGTGCCGACCGGGCGCAACGACGACCCCCGCGAGGCCGTCGAGATCGAGCGCGTCGACGTCGACGAGTAACGGTTTCGCCTCCGCACCGACTGCGTGCGTCACCGTCGCACGCTGCGGGGAGTTGAGAAGAGTTAAATTGTCCCCGACGTAAGCATCGTTCACGCTCGGTTGGTGTAGTCCGGCCAATCATGTTGGCCTTTCGGCGGACGCGGCGCCTCGGCGCCGGTTCGGAAGTCAGCCGACGACCAGGGTTCAAATCCCTGACCGAGCATCCATCATCACCGCGAGCGGCGCGTCTCCTTCTCTGAGCGGCGCGTCGCTACCTCCCCGGCCGCCCGAATGGGAAGAATCACTTTCCTCGGCGACGACGCGTATCCATGAGCGATACACCCGAGAACGGCGGCGACGGCGACGACGCCGGTAGCGACCCTGACGCCGGCGCCCCCGACGAGCACCGGTTCGAGACCCTCGCGATCCACGCCGGACAGGAGCCCGACCCGGAGACGGGGGCGTTGATGACCCCGATCCACGCGAACTCCACCTACGAGCAGGACAGGCCGGGCGACCACCGCGGCTACGAGTACAGCCGGACCGGGAACCCGACGCGGAGCGACCTGGAGGCGAACCTCGCCTCGCTGGAGTCGGGCAGCCACGCGCGCTGTTTCTCCTCCGGCATGGGGGCGATCAACACCGTCCTCAACCTGCTTTCGGCTGGCGACCACGTCGTCGCCGGCGACGACGTGTACGGGGGGACCCACCGCATCCTCACGCAGGTGTACGACGAGTACGACATCGACACCACGTTCGTCGACACGACCGACCACGACGCGGTCCGGGCGGCGATGCGCGAGGAGACCGAGCTGGTTTGGGTCGAGACGCCGACGAACCCCCTGATGAACGTCAACGACATCGGCGCGCTCGCCGACATCGCCCACGAGGGCGACGCGCTCTGCGCGGTCGACAACACGTTCGCGACGCCGTACCTCCAGCGCCCGCTCGAACACGGCGCCGACATCGTCTCCCAGTCGCTGACGAAGTACCTCGGCGGGCACTCGGACACCATCGGCGGCGCCCTGATCGTCGACGACGAGGAACTGGACGAGCGGCTCGGCTTCTACCAGAACTCCGTCGGCGCGACGCCCGGCCCGTTCGACGCGTTCCTCGTCCTCCGCGGGACGAAGACGCTCCCCGTCCGGATGGACCGACACTGCGAGAACGCGATGGCGCTCGCGGAGTGGCTGGAGAGACACGACGCGGTCGAGCGCGTCTACTACCCCGGGTTGGAGTCGCACCCCGACCACGAGCTGGCGGCCGCGCAGATGGACGACTTCGGCGGCATGCTGTCGTTCGAGCTGGACGGCACCCTCGAAGAGGCGTCGACGGTCGTAAGCGAGACGGAGGTGTTCACCCTCGCGGAGTCGCTCGGCGGCGTCGAGAGCCTGATCGAGCAGCCCGCCGCGATGACCCACGCTGCCATCCCGCGTGAGGAGCGGATCGCGGCCGGGCTCACCGACGGCCTCATCCGGGTGTCGGTGGGGATCGAACACGTCGACGACATGAAGGCGGACCTCCGGGCGGCGTTCGACGCGGCGCTGTCGTAGCCCGCCCCGACGGGGTTCGGCGCTCCGCCGGTCACCGAGCGACTGACACCATTTTTATCGGTCCCGGCGAGACAGCCCCCATGAGCGATCCAGACGTCTTGGTGCTTCGACAGACGATCCACGGGCTGGGCCCCGACGAACTGGCGTCGGCGATCCGCGAGCGGCTCCCCGACGCGACGGTCGCGCGAGCGCGAACGCCCGCGGAGGAACTGGAGCTGATCCGGACGGCGCGGGTCGCCGTCGGGCTCAACGTCGACGAGGAGCTGCTCGCCGCCGCGGAGGAGCTGGAGCTGTTCGCCTGCGTGTTCGCGGGGACGGGCCACCTGCCGCGCGACCTGCTCGCGGACCACGGAATCGCCGTGACGAACGCTTCGGGCGTCCACGGGCCGAACATCGCCGAACACGTCGTCGGGTCGATGATCGCGCACGCGCGACAGTTCCACCGGGCGTACCGGCAGCAGACCCGCCGGGAGTGGCGCACCTACGAGACGACGGAGTTGTACGGCTCGACCGTCTCCGTGGTCGGGCTCGGCGCCATCGGCCGGGCCGTCGTCGACCGCTTAGAGGCGTTCGACGTCGACACCGTCGGCGTCCGCTACTCTCCGGAGAAGGGCGGGCCGACCGACGAGGTGTACGGATTCGACGAGTTTCACGAGGCCGTCACCGGGGCGGAGTACGTCGTCTTGGCCTGTCCACTCACGGAGACGACGCGGGGGCTGGTCGACGCCGACGCGCTCAGGACGATGCGGGCCGACGCCGTCCTCGTCAACATCGCTCGGGGGCCAATCGTCGACACGGACGCCCTGGTGACGGAGCTCCGGAACAACCGTATCCGCGGCGCGGCGCTGGACGTCACCGACCCGGAGCCGCTGCCGGAGGACCACCCGCTGTGGGGGCTGTCGAACGCGACGATCACGCCGCACAACGCCGGCCACACCCCCGAGTACTACGAACGCGTCGCGGATATCCTCGCCGACAACGTCGCGCGGTTGAACGCCGGCGACGAACTCCGTAACCGCGTGGTCTGAGACGACACCGAGAAAACACGCCGGTCGTATCCATACTGAAGTGTAGGTATATATAGTAAAATTACTTCTCTATTTATCGGCCCTAGGCATTCTCCACTGCCGTTTTGCGGACTATTTGACGACAGACGTCTCGCTCGTTGTTCGGCAGTATATATTTTGATCAAAATTAAGGTGTTCCGCTCCGGAGGGTCGGGTATGGAAACGCGGAAGGTCCAAGTCACCGGCGGCTCGACGTACACCGTCTCGATTCCGAAGACGTGGGCGACTGAGAACGACGTCGAGGCCGGGACGGAGATCGAGTTCCACCCCGACGGCGACTCCCTGTTTCTCACCCCGCGGTCGGAGGACGAGCGGATGCGGGGGACGCTCGACATCGCGGACCTGTCCGGGCAGGCACTCCAGCGGGCGGTGACGACGATGTACGTCAGCGGCTTCGACGTCATCGAACTGGAGGCGGCCGAGATCACCACCGAGCAGCGCTCGACGATCCGCGACGCGGTCCAGAGTCTCGTCGGCCTAGAGGTGTTAGAGGAGACGCGGGACCGCGTCGTCGTCCAGGACCTCCTCGACTCCTCCGAGCTTTCGATCCACAACGCGGTCACGCGGATGCGGCTGATCTCGCTGTCGATGCTCGAAGACGCGATCACCGCGCTCGCCGACCGCGACCACGACCTCGCGCGCGACGTGATCGGCCGCGACGACGACCTCGACCGGCTGTGGCTCGTGGTCTCGCGGATCTTCCGCGCGACGCTGCGAACGCCGAAGGCGGCCGAGGAGCTCGGGCTCCCCCGCGAGGAGTGTTTCGACTACCACTCCAGCGCTCGCCAGTTAGAGCGGATCGGCGACCACGCGACGAAGATCGCGCACCTGACCCTGAACATCGAGGACCCGCTTCCCGACGACGTCGTGGAGGCGGTGAACGACCTCCACGGCGACGCGGTCGACGTGATCGACACCGCGATGGACGCGCTGTTCGACGACGACACCGAGGCGGCTACCCGACGAGCGAACGAGGCGAGAACCGGCGTCAGAGCGATCGACGAGCGCGTCAGGTCCATCGACGAGGTCCTCCGCGACCTCGACCCCACCCGCGCGCAACTGCTCGGGCTCGTCGTCGACTCGGTCCTCCGGTCAGCCGACTACGGCGGGAACATCGCCGAGACGGCCCTCCAGAAGGCCGCGCCGACGCCGTGAGGGAAGCGGAGGGGATCGCTCACCGACTCCCCGGACCCCGGCGGCTCGCGGTCGCCGGCGGTGCGATCGTCCTCTTCGTCGCGATCGTCGGCGGCAGCGCCGCCGCGTACTTCGCCGCCGGTATGGGACCGGACGCGGACGCGGTTGCGGCGGTCGAGGCGGACCCGGACATAACCGTCGACCGGACGGCGGTCGGGACCGCGGTCCGCGACGGACCGGTGACGGCGTCGACCGTCGGACTCGTTTACTACCCCGGCGCGCGGGTGGCTCACGAGAGCTACGTCCCCACCGCCGCCGAGATCGTCGCCGCGTCCGACCGGGTCGCGCTCGTCGTCGTGGTGGACGCTCCCCTCAACCTCGCCGTCCTCGCGCCGGACCGTGCCGATCGCGTGCGCGAGCGTCACCCGGAGGTCGGCGTCTGGGCCGTCGGCGGCCACTCGCTCGGCGGTGCCATGGCCTGCCGGCACGCCGCCGAGAACGCCGCGGCCTACGAGGCGCTCGTCCTCCACGCCGCGTACTGCGACCGCGACGTCTCCGACAGCGGCCTCGACGTGCTCTCGGTGCTCGGCGGCGCGGACGGCGTGATCGACGCCGAACGGGAGCGCGCGTCGCGGGCGAACCTCCCGGCGGACGCGCGGATCGTGAAACTCGACGGCGTCAACCACGCCGGGTTCGGGGCCTACGGCCCGCAGCGCGGCGACGGTCCCGCGTCGCTGTCGCCCGACGCCAGCCGGGAGGCGGTCGGGAACGCGACCGGGACGTGGCTCTCGGAAGGGGGCGCGGCGACCCGCAGTGTCGAGCCGCGACTAGTTCCGGACCGCGGCGCGTGGTCGGTCGCCGACCTTGGCCCGCGGTCGCCCGGTTCCGCCGTGCTCGTCGTTGCCGGGTGAGCGGGTTTTTTGAGCGCGCTCCCCCGAGGGGATCCCATGCCAGAGATCGAACTCGGCGTGCCGAGGGGCGTCATCGAGTCGCTTCCGGAGGAGGAGGGGACCGCCGAGCAGGACATGCGGCGCGCCATCGCGGGGATCCAGTCGCGACTGAACGAGGCGCTCGACGAGGCCGACCCCGACGAGGCAGCCGAGGTCGTCGCCGACGCGGTCGAGCGCATGGAGTCGCAGGCGAGCACCTACCACGAGTTCGTCCCGGAACTCCGCGCGTGGGGGCAGTCGCCGATCTACGCGATCGCGTGGCGGAACCTCTACCTCGAGCTCATCGGCCAGCTGTACGACCACGAGTGGCTTGCCGACGACCTCGACCGGGAGCGGAACTTCCGGCTGGTCGAGGACGGGATTCGCCTCTCCGACCTGTGACCAAGCGACCGTCGCCTTCCGTGGCCGACCGCTTTTAACCCGCCGCGACCCGACGTACGGGTATGGAACTGGAACTGCGGTTCTTCGCGACGTTTCGCGAGGCCGCCGGCGGGAAGACGGTGAACGCGGAGTTCGCCGACGCCGCGACCGTCGGCGACGTGCTGCGCGAACTGGAGTCGGAGTACGAGGGGATGGAGGGCCGACTGATCGCCGACGGGGACCTCGCCCCGCAGATCAACGTCCTGAAGAACGGCCGCGAGGTGCTCCACCTCGACGGGCTCGACACACCGATGGCGGACGGGGACCGGCTCTCCGTGTTCCCGCCCGTCGCGGGGGGCGCATGAGCGACGACGGCTCGGCGACCGCCGAGGACGTGGTCGACGACGCGGACGCTTCCGGCCTCCCGCCGGCCGAGGAGGGGTGGGAGCGCGAGACGGTCGCGTACCGCGGTATCTCTCGGCGGCTCGCCGCCCATTATCTCAGGAACTTGGGCGGGGAACTCGTCGGGACCGACGAGCCCGCGGAGGCGACCAGCGTGGCGGGCGACGGCTGGCGGGCGGCCCTCAGCGCCGAGAAGGTGACCGCCGCGGCCGCGATCGAGATCACGGAGGTGACCGCCGAGTTCGCGGGCGACCCGGACGCCCTCGGTGACCTCCTCCCGAAATACCGGCAGAAGGCCATGCGCGCCGGCGGGTGATGTCCGACGACGACAGCGAGTCCGGCGACCACGGAGAGGACGCCGACGGCCGCAAAGGGGACGCCGACGGCGAGGTCGACGGTCGTGGAGCGGACGCCGACCGGGACCCGGGGACGTACCCCATCGAGGGGACGGCGCTGGTGAAGACGACTGCGCTTGCGAGCGTGCCCGCTGCGCGCGTGCCGACGCTCCTCGCGCGCGTCCAAGCCGACCTCGGCCCCAGAATCGATGCGTATCGCCGGAGGTACGAGCAGATCGAGGCCGAGCCGGGGCGCGAGACGTTCCTTGTTGAGCCGGACCACTGGGACGAGGTGGCCGAGCGCGTCGGGCTCTCCGAGCGCGAGCGCGACGCCGTCGTCCGCGCGCACGAGGCCGCGGTCGAACGGCTCGGGGCCGGGAGCGGTCGCCGGGCGGAGTTCGACGCCGCCCTAGAAATCCGGTCGGCCGTTGTCATCGGTCTCGACGAAGATGGGGACGGCGGTCGTGAGGAGGATGCCGGTCGTGAGGCGGACGGTNNGGCGGACGGTAGTCGTGAGGCGGACAGCGACGATTGATCCGGGCCGTGCCGCCACCGACGCCTTTTCGAACCGCAGCGCAGAGGTGCCTGTATGCGACTCGCTCGACTGCTCACGCCGGACGGTCCCGTGGTCGGCCGATACGACGACGGCACAGTCGTCGCCGACGACGGCCGGTACGAGGTCGGCCGCGACGGCCGACTGCTCCCGCCGTGTGACCCCACCGCGCTGTACTGCGTCGGCCGGAACTACGCCGAGACGCTCGACCAGATGGACTACGAACGGCCCGAGGTGCCGGATTTCTTCATCAAGCCCCCGACGAGCCTGCTCGCGCACGGCGAGGAAATCCGATATCCAGAGTGGACCGACGAGCTGACGTACGCCGGCGAACTTGTCGCCGTGCTCGACGAACGGTGCCGGGATCTCGCCCCCGAGGACGTCCCGGAGGTCGTCCGCGGCTACACGATACTGAACGATGTCGACGCGCTCGACCAGCAGGGCCGGACCGCGCGGAAGGCGTTCGACGGGTCGGCGCCGCTGGGCCCGTGGATCGAGACCGACGTGGACCCGACGGATATCGACATCGAGACTACCGTGGGCGGCGAGGTGCGACAGGACGCGACCACCGAACTGATGCTGTTCGGTCCCCGAGAGGTCGTCTCGTACCTCTCGAAGCGGTTCACGTTCGAGCCCGGCGACTGTGTCGCGTTCGGCAGTCCGGCGAATCCCGGGCTCGTCGAACCCGGCGAGCGGGTCGAAATCACCTACGAGGGGGTCGGGACGCTCTCGAACGCGGTGGTCGCGTCGGGCGGGGAGTGACGGCGCCGAGTTCGGCCGGGTGAACGCCGGGTGATCTCACCGATCCGCGGGGTCGAAGTCGTCGACGCTCGCGTCGTCGATCAGGCGGTTGGCGGTCGTCAGCGTCGTCTCGTCGCCGGTCCGCACGTAGGTTCCGAGCGCGTCGGCCGCCTTCACGAGCCCGTCCGCGGCCGCGGGCGGCACGTCGCCCCCGAGGGCGTCGGCGCGCGCGACGCGGTCGCGAAGGCGCTCGAACGCGTCGCGAGCGGGACCGATCCGAGAGCCGGGGCTCTCTCCTTCGACGGTAACCGCCGGGGAGTCGCCCTCGGCGTCGGCGGTGCGTTCCGCCCCGTCCGGTCCGGCGCCGGATTCGAGTTCGTCGAGGAAGTCGAGCGCGTCGCTGCGGTACGCCTCGACCGCGCGCACGGCGGCCATCCCTCGGGCCTCGCGGAGCGCGGTCGGTACCTCCCCCGCAGCCGGGCGCTCGCCGTCGTCGGCGCCGGCGAGCAGCCCGAGGAGGTACTCGCGATCGGCGTCGGTCGCGTCCCGGAGCCGTTCGAAGCAGTCCACCGCCTCCAGCAGCTCTCGGGCAGCGAGGTAGGTCTCGTCGAGCGGCACGAGACGCCCGCCGTCGATGAACCCGCGCTTCCGGCAGTACTCTCGGAGGTCCGACTGGAGCTCGTCGACGCCAGAGCGCGGGAGCGTCCCGGTCGCGTTCCCGAACCGCTCGCGGTGCGCCGCGAGGTCGAGCGCGACGGGCGCGTCGGTGTGTGCCGTCCGGGCGTCGACGCCGACGCTGCGCAGGTCGCCGCAGCTCGGACACGCGACGGAGCCCGTCTCGTAGTACGACCACCGCGTGCCACAGGACTGGCACTCGCGTTCGCCGCGGACCTTCATGCGTTCGGCTTCGTCGCGTCCGCCCTAAATGACTGCGGGTCGAACGTGTGGCCACGCGGGACACGGGCGAGCCGTGCGATCTCGCGAGACGGGCGGTCGCGGAACGGGCGGCCGCGGGACGGGCGGCCGCGGAACAGGCACCTCCCTACAGGCGGCTCGGGTACCAGCATATTTCATCCCTTCCGGCGAACGATCGGTATGAGCTGGCACGCCGTCGACGCGGTCGACCGCGCCGTCGACGCGACGCGACGGTTACTCTTTCCGTTCGAGGCGGTCCGATGGGCGAAGCTCGCCGCCCTCGCGGCCGGCATGGCGGGCGGCGGCGCCGCGGCGTCGCACGTCGGTGCCTCGTCGCTCGGCGCCTCGACGGCCGGGCTCGTGGGGTGGGCGACATCTACCTCGACGGGCGTCGGGGCGGGACCGGTGGGGATCGGACGCATCGTCGGTCCGGCAGCCGAGCGCGTCGCGGGACTCGACGACGCGCTGCTCGTCGCGGCCGCGGTCGGGGGGCTGGTCGCGGCGTTCGCGCTCGTCACGTGTTCGGTCGCATTCCGGCTCGCGTTCTACGACGCGCTCGCGACGACGGAAGTCGCGCTCTGGCGACCGTTTCGTACACGGTTTCGGCAGGCCCTCGGGCTGTCGGCCGTCGTGACGGCCGGCGCGGTCGTCGCCGCGATACCGGCGGCCGCGTTCGCGGTCGTTGCCGCAGACTCTGCTGTGTCGGGCGCGGCGGGCGTAGAGGTCGGCGGGGTGTCCGGTGCCTCCGAGGTCGCGGTCGTCGCGCTCGGAGTCACTGCTGGCGGCGTAGCGCTGATCGGGACCGTCGGCTCCCGGCTCACGCTGGAGCTCGTCGCGCCGGCGATGGTCGCCCGCGACGTCGGGGTGCTCGCCGGGTGGCGGACGGTTTGGGCCTCGCTCCGCGAGTCGCTGAGCGATGTCGCGGTCTACCTCGCGGTTCACGCCGTCGTCGCGGCGAGCGCCGGGATCGTCCGGGCCGTCGCAGTCGCCTCCGTCGGCGGGGTGGTCGCCGCGGTCGGCCTCGTCGTGCTGGTGCTCGCCGCGGTCCCGCTCGGCGGAGTGGCGGCGTTGGTCGAGACGACCGCGGGGGCGATCGTGCTCGCGACCGTCCTGCTGTGTGCGGTCGCCGCCGTCGCGGTGCTGACGCTCCCCGTCCTCATCGTGGCGCGAACGTACCTGACGGCGTACGAAGTCTCGACGCTCGCCGGGCTCGCTCCGGGGCTCGCTCCGCTGGCGCCGACGCTCGTCGCGAGCGACGACCCGGAGCCAGCCGACGGTGGGCCGGTCTGAGGACGCGCCGACGGGGCTCCGCGGTCGACGGACATCCAAGTTGTCGACGAGCATCGAAACGCCAACACACATCGAGATCTCGTTGAAGTACTTCGATGCCGTCGAAGGGCGCCGCAAGATCGTCGAACGTCGAATCACACACTCGACACCATCGCATACCTTTTTACTCCGTTCACGAATGGAGAAAGACATGGGACTAGACGACGACGCCCGGGAGTATCACCGGCAGGAGCCGCCCGGAAAGATCGAGATAGAGACGACGAAGCCGACGAACACCCAGCGAGACCTCTCGCTGGCGTACTCCCCCGGGGTCGCGGCGCCGTGCCGCGATATTGCGGCCGACCCGGAGTCCGTCTTCGAGTACACGGCGAAGGGGAACCTCGTCGCGGTCGTCTCGAACGGCTCGGCCGTCCTCGGGCTCGGTGACATCGGCGCGGCCGCCTCGAAGCCCGTGATGGAAGGGAAGGGGGTGCTGTTCAAGCGGTTCGCCGACATCGACGTGTTCGACATCGAGCTCGACATCGACGCCGTCGACCCGTTCTGCGAGGCCGTGAAGGCGATGGAGCCGACGTTCGGCGGCATCAACCTCGAGGACATCAAGGCCCCGGAGTGTTTCAAGATCGAGGAGCGGCTCCGCGAGGAGATGGAGATCCCGGTGTTCCACGACGACCAGCACGGCACCGCGATCATCTCCGGCGCGGCGCTGATGAACGCGGTCGACATCTCCGATAAGGACCTCTCGGAGCTCGACATCGTCTTCTCCGGCGCCGGCGCGTCGGCCATCGCGACGGCCCGGTTCTACGTCTCGCTGGGGGCGCGCGAAGAGAACATCACAATGTGCGACTCCTCCGGGATCATCACCGAAGAGCGGGTGGCGGCCGGCGACGTCAACGAGTACAAAAGCCAGTTCGCCACCCCCGTCGAAGACGGCGATCTCGCGGACGCCATGGACGGCGCAGACGTGTTCGTCGGGCTCTCCGTCGGGGGTATCGTCTCGCAGGAGATGGTCCGCTCGATGGCCGCGGACCCGATCATCTTCGCGATGGCGAACCCCGACCCGGAGATCACCTACGAGGACGCCAAGGACGCCCGGGACGACACAGTGATCATGGCGACTGGTCGGTCCGACTACCCGAACATGGTGAACAACGTCCTCGGGTTCCCCTTCCTGTTCCGCGGGGCGCTCGACGTGCGTGCGACCGAGATCAACGAGGAGATGAAGGCGGCCGCCGCGGAGGCGCTAGCCGACCTCGCGCGCAAGGACGTTCCGGACGCGGTCGTGAAGGCATACGGCGACGACCCGCTCCAGTTCGGTCCCGACTACGTCATTCCGAAGCCGCTCGATCCGCGGGTGCTGTTCGAGGTGGCGCCGCGCGTCGCGGAGGCGGCGATGGAGTCCGGATCGGCCAGGACGGAGATCGATCTGAACCAGTACCGCGAGCGCCTCGAGGCTCGCCTGGGGAAGTCCCGCGAGATGATGCGGGTCGTGTTGAACAAGGCGAAAAGCGACCCGAAGCGGATCGCGCTCGCGGAGGGCACCGACGAGAAGATGATCCGCGCGGCCTACCAGCTCTCCGAGCAGGGGATCGCGGAGCCGGTGTTGCTCGGCGACGCCGACACCATCTCCCGGACCGCGTCCGAGCTCGGGCTCTCGTTCCGCCCCGAGGTGGTCGACCCGGACGAGCGGGACGTCTCCGGATACGGCGAGCGGCTGTACGAGCTCCGAAAGCGCAAGGGGATCACCAAACGCGAGGCCGACGATTTGGTCAAACGGGACACCAACTACCTCGGGAGCGTGATGGTAGAAACCGGCGACGTCGACGCGATGCTCACCGGGCTCACGCACCACTACCCGTCCGCGCTCCGGCCGCCCCTCCAGATAGTCGGTTCGGCGGCCGACACGGACACCGTCGCCGGCGTGTACATGCTCACCTTCAAGAACCGGGTGATCTTCTGTGCGGACACGACCGTCAATCAGGACCCCGACGCGGAGACGCTGGCGGAGGTCACGCGACACACGGCGGACCTCGCGCGACGGTTCAACGTCGAACCGCGCGCCGCGATGCTATCGTACTCGAACTTCGGGAGCGTCGACAACGAGGGGACGCGGAAGCCGCGCGACGCGGTCGACATTCTTCAGTCCGACGACGTGGTCGACTTCCCGGTCGACGGGGAGATGCAGGCCGACACCGCGGTCGTCGACGACATCCTCAACGGGACCTACGAGTTCTCCGAACTTGACGAGGCGGCCAACGTCCTCGTGTTCCCGAACCTTGAGGCCGGGAACATCGGATACAAACTCCTTCAGCGGCTCGGGGGCGCCGAGGCCATCGGACCGATGCTCGTCGGCATGGACGAGCCGGTCCACGTCCTCCAGCGTGGCGACGAGGTGAAGGATATCGTCAACCTTGCGAGCGTCGCCGTCGTGGACGCCCAAGAGTAGCTCGCCGGGTGTACCGCGGGCGCCGGGACACCAATTTTACTTGTTTCCGACTACAACATCGGTGGTATGGGAACGAGCGAGGATCCGGACGAGCCGGCCGGGCCGCGAGTGCTGGATAACAGGCGCGACGCGACTCGTTACCGGGTTCTCGTCGAGATCGCCGCGCGACAGCCGGCGGTGAGCCAAGAGGAGATCGCGGACGTCATCGGTGTGACCTCGCAGGCGGTGAGCGACTACGTCCGCGACTTGGTCGACGGAGGGTTCGCGGAGAAACGCGGTCGAGGTCGGTACGAGGTGACCAAAGAGGGAGTCGACTGGATAATCACGCGAACCGACGCCCTCTCGGACTTCGTGTCTCGCGTGTCCGACGATGTTCTGGGAAGCGTCGACGTCGACGCCGCCGTGGCGACCGACGCGGTTGCGGAAGGTGACGACGTCGGGCTGGAGATGCGCGACGGCGTGCTACACGCCGTCCCGGAGGGGGGATCGGCGACAGCGGTCGTCGTCACCGGCGGTGAGGCCGGAGAGGCGGTCGGCGTCACCGACTTCGAGGGGGTCGTCGAGTACGACCCGGGCGTGGTGACGGTCGTGTCCGTCCCGGCGGTGACCGAAGGGAGTCCGCCGTCTCCCGAGGTCATCACGGATCGCGCCGCGGACGCGGATCTGATCGCGGTCGGTGGGACCGAAGCCTACGCGCTCGCGACGCGGACCGGGCTCCGGCCGGACATCCGATTCGGTTCGGCGACGGGCGTGTCTCAGGCCGCCCTCCGGGGCTTGGACGTGCTGTTGCTCGTTTCGACCGACGAGCTTTCTCGCCACACGACGCGACTCCGTGAAGACGGCGTTCGGTATGAGGTCCGCGACTCTCTCACACCGTAGGTCGGTACGTCGGTCGCTGTGGTTTCGTACGGTGAGACACACCGTGTTTCCGGTGAAATGGGGCTATCTTGGGTGGGAGCGACTTCGCTGTGGGCGGTTTAGTTATCTATCTGACCGATATAGAACAACAGGATTTATATCCTACATCAGAGTAAAGCTCGCCAAGCGAAATGAGCGACAGCTTGCCGCGCGATACATGCGTTTCACCGGAAACTACTATTCTACTGAGAGCTCGCACTTTGACGGAAGCCCG